>JAFCDI010000021.1 GCA_017609755.1 Candidatus Pacearchaeota archaeon | reverse complement strand
CAATAGCAAGACTTAGATTATGATCCAAACTTCCACCTAAATGAGTTGTATCAGTTGCATCATCAAAGTACATTAGTTCTAAATCATAGTTATCCATTGATATTGTTAATACATCTGAACCATCTCCAACTTCAATTGTTTCTGGGTCATCTGGAAAATCTAATCCACCAAATCCTAATTTAATTGTTTCAAATGTTGGAAATACTAATGCATTTGCTTCTGTTAAGAAACTTTCATCATCAGATGTCCAAGCAAGTTCAATCTTAGTAAGATCTTGTCCTCCTGTTAAGGTTACATCTAATCCATCAATATCTTCATCATTGAGTTCTGCTTCTTCACCATCAATAAGCTCTATTTTACCACTTCCAAGAGCAAATTCAGCTTTACTAATTCCTGATTCTTTTTCATCATATAAAACTTCTGTTAAAACAATATAAGAACCATCATCAAGTTCTTCATATGGATTAGCTTGATCTACATCAATTTTGTCAACAAGTTCACCATCAACTTCAAAGATAACTTCATCAGAATCAATAAATTCAATAGAAACTACATGCCCATTAACAGTTACACTATCACCTTTTGCTAACATGTGTTTTTCTGCAGTATCTAAAAGAGTTATTTTTCCATTATATGCATTTAGAACATAGTATTCTCTTCCCATTAATGGCATATCTGTTTCATTCATATCAGTTATAACAATTGAATCATCAAATTCAATTTCATATGTTAAGACATTATCTCCGTTTCCAATATGAAAACCAAATGTGGGAGTATCATCATTATAATCATTATCAGCAAACCAACTTAAACTTTCTGTTGTGCTTAGAGTAATTGTTTGCTCATATTCTTCATCAATGTCTCCGTCATCATAGGTTCCATCTGCTAAAAAGACTTCCATATCATCCTCATTAACAGTAGAATGAATATCATTTAATCCATCTCCTAGATTAAAGTGGTTAGAATCTTTGTCAAGAGTAAAAACTTCTCCACCTTCAAATGAAGTGCTTCCAGTAGCAGGTAGATTTTCACCTAAATCAGCTTGAATAGTATTTGCTGCAATCTGATCTAAATTAGAAACACCAGCGCCAGTACCATAAACAATTGCTGCGTTTGCACTCCCACCAGACACAAAAGGTGCTGGATAAGTTGCAGCCATAGCAGTTCCCATGGTTAGGCCAGCCATTAATATGCTTGCTCCAATTGCTGAAATTTTTCTAATATTAAATTTCATTTGTTTTTTATTTTTGACCTCCTTTCAACTCTCTTAAACATGTTGCCAAGGACAACCAATATTTCAAATCCACAGCCATAGGGGAAACTGTCTTATTGAAATACCTAGGTTTGTTTATTCCCTATAAGAACACCCGCTAAGGTGTAATTCCTCTAAGCTATTTTCTTTAAAAAGGTTGTTGTCAATTTTTTCGCTTTTTTTGTTAAGACTTCCAAAAGGAGGGTTTTCATTTATAAAGGTTTCGGTGTCACTAACATATTAATACAAATTTGTTTATCCTCGGAAACAAAAGATTTATTAAGATAGAGTTATTAATAATAACATATATTAAAATAGAACATATAAGTATAAAATATATAATAGACATATATATTAAAAAAACACTTATATGGTTTATCGACGATAATGGCAAAAACAAAAATTAGAGAAATAACAATAAAAGAAGCAAAAGGAAGCTTTATTTTAATGAGAAGTTCAAAAATCTCTAAAAAAGACTATGATTTTTCAAGTCTTTTGTCACTTAGACAGCTTTTGAGCAATGAAAAAGCCCGAATTTTATCTGTTATAAAGTAAAACTCCTTCAAAAATTTGGTTTTGTGGATTTAATAGAAGAAAAAACAAAAAACAGAATTAGACACAAACCAGTGGTTTTAGTAGATACAATTACAGTGCATTTTAAGATATAATTTGTTTTTATCAGGCTTGACTTCTATTTTAAAGAAAGAGTCATAAGAGGAACCTTGGTTTCTTTTATTTAATAATACACATTTAAACTAACATCTATATAATGAGGAAAATTCTGAATAGAACCTTTATAATTTAAAGTAGAATTTCCCTTTTCAAAGAAAATTACTGGTTGTTCATTTACAGTTATATAAAAATCATAACCAATTATTGCACTATTTTCAGTTATTTTCCAGCTTTCTTCTAATAAACTTTCTATTGTCTCATTTAAAACATCACAAGTCTTTCTTCCATCTTCACAATTACTTTCATAATTAACACATTCCATTATTAACTCTTGAATAGAATAATAACTAGAATCTTCTGCACAATTAGTAGTATAAGAAAGAGAAGCCTGAATAAAACTTCCTACTTCATTTGCCCCTAAAAATTCTTCTTTTGAATTTTTTATTGTTACAACTAAAAAAACCAATAAAACTACAGCAATAACTAATATAATTAAAGCAAATCCAACCATTTCTTCTTGTCCACGTTTTGATTTAAGATTTATTTTTCTCTTTATCATTTTGCAGATTCATAACTTACTATTAATTTAGCGAGTTCACATTTATCATAAATATTTTCATTATTTGATTCTTTTCTACAAAGAGCAACAAAATTTGAAACAGTATATCCAGAATTTTCTGCTTCTTTAAGAGTAATAATATTACACTCTGGATAATTTGCAAAATCACACTCTATTTCTGACTGAGAAATAGGATATATTTTTCTTATTTCTATATTTGAAATTCTCCAAAAATTTGAATAAACATTAATATTTCCTTTTAAAGCCATTATTTTGTCAGCATCAATACAATTTACTTTTGAAGTTCCAAATGCATTTCCACAAGAAAATTCAGGAGAACTTGCAAGTTTGTTTACTAAAAGCCTAGCATTATCTTCTTCTAAAATTGTTGCACTATCCTTTAAACTTCCAAATCTTATTACTAAAAAAAACAAGCCAACTAAAACAAAAAGTACAGTCACGGCGATTAGCATAAATGCTGTTTGCTGTATCTTTATCTGACCTCTATTGTTTTTAGGTCTGTGAAGGCTAGAAATTTTTAATTTCTTTGTTTTCATTTGACCTCTATTACTTTTATTTACCATAGTCTGCATTTTCCAACATTTTTATTATCAATTTCTTGAACAAGACTTCTTAAGAAATATAATTCTTCTGAATTTTCAAAATTAGACAAGGAATTAATAAGTTGAGCTAAATAAGGATTTAAAACAGGACTACATCCTTTAATAGCCAAATAATTTGCTTTATTCATATAAAGACTTGATAATTGTAGATTTCTCTTCATTAATCTCTGTAATTGACATTCATATATTTCTTTGTCTGAAAAAATCGCAGCATACATTAGAGCATCTCCTTCAAAATAAACTTCTTTATTATTTTTTTCAACTCTTTTAGCATTATAATTCACAAAAATATCACAATTTCCATAATTAAAACACACCAGAATATCATCTTCAGAACACCCTTCTCTTATTCTTAAATTAGGTTGATTTAAGTCCTCTAATTCATCCTCTATATCTGTTGGTGCGTTTACAAAACAATAGTTCTTAGAAGCAGGAGTTAAATAAATTAAATCAGCAATTTTAAATGGAAATTTAAATGGTTTTGAAAAAATATAAAAAGTTCTTCCCTGAATATATTTTTCAGAAAAAATATATTTATTTTGAAATTGAGCCTCTATATTGGTTTCAACCCATTTATTAAAATCTTTTTGTCTTACTTCAATTCTCTGAAGCCCAAAATTACTATAATTATCACATCTATTATGGATTTGTGTTTCTTCTGGAAATGTAAAAGAACTAGTTACTGCTGATTCAAAACTTGTTTCTAGAGGATTTAATAAAATTCCAACCTCTTGACTAGTTTTTGCACTATGAGCAGTTTCTTCAAGATTAATCACCTTCACTACAAAATAAATTGCAAGAAAAATTATAGTAATTCCAACAATAATTGCAAATAACCATCCAAATGAAATTTGTAAATAAGCTTTTTTATTTTCAATCATTTTTTATGGAGAAGATATTTTAACTAAGTCCTCTCCAAAATCCTTATAGAGAGTTATTGTAACTCTTCCATCAATATTTAGAATACAATAATATGGGTTTTGAACTGAAGTTATGTCTTCAAGATTTATTTTTTCTATTTTTCTTTCATCACGAGAAGAATCAGAATATCTAATAATTAGATTTTCAAATTCAGTATTCACAAAACAAACTGAAATTACTTTTTTTGGAAGTGAATAAACTTCTTCTGAAGAACCTTTTGGAGCTTTCCACATTTTTTCTACATCATTCTGCAAATCTAAAACAAAATTCTCTATTTGAAGATCCTGTTGAAGATTTATAAATTTAATAATTCCATAAACTGCAAAAGCAATAAAAATAATTATTAAGAAAATAGAAAAAATCATTCCAAAAGACAATTTCATCTGTCCTCTTTTATAATTCATAATTAAAATAGATTTTCTAAACTTATAAAGTTTTATAATCTTCTAGAAGATTAGTCATAGATTTCATAAGGACGAACAATTATACTACACTCATTTTGAGGAGGATAAACATTATTTTCATCTTTACATTTTATATAGTAATCCACATTAATATTCCAATTAGCATAATGAATAAAATCATCATTAGTTCTCATTATTTGTGCTGCTTCATCAAAATTATAATTACAACCTACATTACTTGCAGTTCCATAAACACATTCTGCTCTTTCATCTGTAACTAGAGTTAAATAATCATCTGAATTATAAACTCTTGAAATTATTGGAGACATAGTATCAACTTCAACATCAAAGTTAATAGTTGCATATTCTGTATTTCCTCCTAAATCAATGCATTTTACATAATAAGTATAGCTTCCTTCTTCTAACCATAATTCTTGAGAGTGATTGAAAGAGCCTGTGTTATAAAAGATAGTATAGTCTGATTCTTGCCCTGTCCTACTAAAATAACAACTAGCCTCTCCATCTTTATATCCTGCAGATGTTTCTGCTTCTATTAAAACTTTAACAGAAGTTGTTGGACCTTTTACAATTGTATTATTTGGAGTAATACTTTCAATTATTAGGGGCTCTGTTCCAATTAAAGTATATTCAAAGGATTCAGTGTTTGTGTTTCTTTGTTCAGTTGAATTAGGTTTGTCTCTACATCTTACATAGAAATTATTCTCAACATGATTTTGAATTCCTGTTAAAGTTGTTGTACAAGGATATAGCATATAAGCATTCATTTCTAAAACACTTGTTGCACAATCCATAGAATTCTCCATGTTTTCATAAGCTGTATCTAAATGACTCCATCTACATTCAGAAGGTTCATTAATATAGAAAATAACATTAGTTTCTTCTGTATTATATGCAACTGGCATTCCATTTAATGGATCTGCAAATAAAATTACAGGAGCAGTGTAATCTGGCTCATCACTAACACAATATTTGAATACAAAGTTTGCAGGATTTGAATTACCCATGGCATCTTCACATCTAACATAAATATCAAAGTTGCCTCCATTTTCAAGAGTTAGATTTTCAGATGCAGCATTTTCAGCTCCAGGCATACTTATTGTATAAGAATGATTATAATCAAAGAAATCATCCATAAATAAATTACCCATTGTTTCAAAACTATCTGTATTCATTGGACTTATTTTACATCTTGCAGGTTCATTTAAAGTTACTCCAAATGAAAAAGGAGTAAATGCAGGAATGCAACCATCTGAAGATTGGATATATCTAACATAAACACCTTTATTTGGAGGAGAAATTGCATTTGCAGGAGTATAAATATAATTATTACTTAAAAGAGCTTCTTGCCAAGGAGCAATAATTGGATAAGAATTATCATTTCTATTTACAAAAGCACACTTTTCATTAGTTGTTCCTGAATTTAATAATTCACAGCTCTGTCCTAAACTCTTACATTGATATTCAGAACAAGGAATTAAACCTTGTTCATTACACTTTTCACAAGCAGTTCCTCCTGTTTCTGGTTGCCAAGTATTACACTGATAAGTTATTATTTGAGCTCTTTTATTTTTATAAAATAATGTAGCCAATAGAGCGCCCACTCCAGCAGCAATCCATCCAAATCCAGGAATTGCAGCTA
>JAFCDI010000020.1 GCA_017609755.1 Candidatus Pacearchaeota archaeon | reverse complement strand
CCTGTGCAAATTCCAAATAAAATTCCTAAACAAAGAAACAATAAAATTTCAAATAACATTTATCTAAATAGTTTTATAAAGAATATATTGTTTGTTGTGATACAATGGATATTAAAGAAAAATTAGATTTAATTAAAAGAAATACCGAAGAGATAATTACTGAAAAAGAACTTGAAGAGTTAATTAAGAAAAAGAAAAAACCAGTAATTTATTGGGGAACTGCTCCTACTGGTAGGCCTCATGCAGCTTATTTTTTACCTATGCTTAAAATTGCAGATTTATTAAGAGTAGGATTTAAAGTAAAGATTCTCTTAGCTGACTTGCATGCTGCTTTGGATAATGTTGAATGGTATGTTTTAGAAAAAAGATATGATTACTATAAGAAAATTATTCCTCTAATGATTCAGGCAATTGGAGTAGATACAAAAGATTTAGAGATTATAAGAGGAAGTGATTTTGAATTAAAACCAGAATATATGTATGATGTTTTGAGAATGTCAAGTTTTACTTCAGTTAGAGACGCAAATAAAGCTGCCTCTGAAGTTGTTAAACAAGGAAAAAATCCAAAAGTTTCTGGATTAATTTATCCAATAATGCAGGCAATAGATGAACAATATTTAGGAGCAGATGCACAATTGGGAGGAATGGACCAGAGAAAAATATTTGTCATGGCAAGAGAAAAACATCCTAAAATAGGATATAAACCAAGAGTAGAAATAATTAATCCAATTATTCAAGGATTAATCGGCAAAAAAATGTCTGCTTCAAATGAAAAATCTAAAATTGATTTATTAGATAATGAAAAAGAGATTAAGCAAAAAATAAAAAGTGCAGAGTGTGTGGCAGGAAATTCAAAAAATGGAATAATGGCTTTTTTAAAATACGTAATTATGACTATAAAGACAGATAAGAAAAAAGAATTTATAGTTAAAAGAGATGAAAAACACGGAGGAAATTTGAAATATTCTTCTTATGAAGAGATTGAAAAAGATTTTACTTCAAAAAAACTACATCCTCTTGATTTAAAAAATGCAGTTGCAGAAGAAATTATTAATCTTTTAAAACCAATTTCAAAATATAGAAAAGAATTAGAGAAGTTATCTGAAAAAGCTTATGAAGAATAATCTTTTACCTCGTCTTGAATTCTACAACATCTAAATCTTTAAGTTTATGTTTTAGTCCTACTTTTTGTCCAGAAAATTTTGAAGAAGGACCCCAAATTTTTGTTTCTCTTATGTTTTTTGAAAATCCATGTAGAATTTTTTCTGCAACTTCTTTGACTGTTGAATTGAGTTCTAGAATAATTGGTTTTAAAGATTTTTCTTTTCCTGGTTCTTTTGTATATACCCTTATTTTTTCAAAACTATTGAGAAGTTTTTCTTTGAGCTCCTCAATTCCTTTTTTTGAAATTGTAGAAATAATTACAAAATTATATTTTTTACTTGATAGAGTCGCAGAAATTTTTCTTTTTTCCTCATTTGTTAGAAGATCTGATTTTGTAAATACAATTATTTTTTTTCCTTTGGCTTTTTCTAATTTTTTTTCAATTTCAGGAAGACAATTTAAATTATCTATTAATATTAGTAGAGTATCTGCAGTATTTGCTATTCCTCTATCATAATACTCTGAATCTATTCCAGGATTTTCTATTAGTTGAATATTTGCTCCTTGATAATTCATCATTCCAATTACTGGCTCATTTGTAGTGAAAGTTGTAGCAGATATTCTTGGAGAAGCATTTGTTAAAAAAGCTAAAAGAGTTGATTTTCCAGAATTACTATTTCCTATTAGAACTGCTTGCATTTCTTCTTTTTTTATTCCGATTTTAGAGGATTTTCCTGTTTTTTTATTTTTTTCTAATTGTTGCTGAAGTTTTTTTAAACGAGTTTTTAATTGAGCTCTTAGATTTTCAGCTCCTTTGTGGCTTGGAGCTAAAGAAATCATCTTTTTTAGTTTTTCAATTTTATCTTTAGAAGTATCTGCTTCTAAATATTCTTTTTCTGCTGCTAAATAATCTGGATGTGCGTTAATGGGCATTTAATTATCAAGAAGATAGAGTTTAAGAAATTTTTCAAAAACATTTATAAAAATAGATATGTTAATTATTTTGGAGTATTCAAATGCAAATCACACAATCCCCTGTTTCAAAAAATTCTTCTGTAGATAATAAAGTTTTAGGAGTTCCTTCTCCTGAACCTTCTGCTACAGCAGGACAAATCTCAAAAAAGAAACCTTCAAAATGGTGGATTTGGATGATTGTAGTAGGAATAGTGGTAATTGGAGGAATTTTTGCATATTTTCAATTTCTTGAATAATTAAATGGAATCTCAATTTAAACGTAAAATCTTGAAAAATGGAATGACTATTCTATTTGAAAAAAGAGAGAGTCCTTCTGTAAGTGTTGCTTTTGCAGTTAGAAATGGAGGAATAAATGAGAATTCAAAAGAAAAAGGCATTTCACATTATATTGAGCATATGTTGTATAAAGGAACTTCACGTAGAAATGCTAAACAAATTGCAGAAGAGATTGAGAAAAAAGGAGGTGTTTTAAATGGTTTTACTGACGAGGTTATTACTGCTTATTGGTGTAAAATGCCCAGCAAACATTTAGAAATTGCATTGAATGTTTTAGGAGACATGATTAAAAATCCAAAATTTGAGCAAAAAGAATTAGAAAAAGAAAGAAAAGTTATTTTTGAAGAAATAAAAATGAGAAAAGATATTCCAATGATTTATGTTTTTGATAAAATTCAGAGCCATTTATATAAAGAGCCTTTTGGAATTCCTTTGATTGGAACTTTTGATACAATGAGTTCTATAGATAGAGAAAAAATTTCTAAAAAATTCAAAGAAATATATTCTCCAAATAATTTAATTTTGTGTGTTGTTGGAAATGCGAATTTTCAAGAGATTGTTAAATTTGCAGAAGAGAATTTTGGCGATGAAAAAAAGAAAGTTCCTGAATTTAAAATAAAATTAAAAAATCATTCGAAAATAGAAAAAAGAAAAGGACTTGATCAAGCAAGTCTTGTTTTTGCATATCATGTTCCTTCTTCAAAAGATAAAAAATCTTTTGCTGCTAGAGTTTTATCCACATTAATGGCAGGAGGAATGAGTTCTAGATTATTTAGTGAAATTAGAGAAAAGAGAAATTTAGCTTACAGTGTTAAAGGAGAATCTGAAATAACAAGGGATTTTGCATATAATTTAATTTATGTTGGAACTAGCAAGGAAAATGTAGAAGAAGTTAAGAAATTAATTTTAAAAGAATTTAAAGAGATTTCAGAAAATTTAAGCGAAAAAGAATTAAAAGAAACTCAGGAACAAATAATTGGAAATCATCAACTTTCAAGAGAAGATTCTCAGAGTCAAATGGTTAGTTTGCTTTATTCTGAAGTTGATGGAAATGCAGAGGATTTTTATAATTTTGAAAAAAATATTAGGCAAGTTAAATTAGAAGATGTGAAAAATTTAGCCAAACTAAAAAACTATAGTTTCTTTGCACTTGTTCCAGAATAAAAATCTTTATAAATTAGTTTTATTTCTTTTGTTTATGAAAAAAGGGTTGATCATTGGAGTGTTTTTTCTATTTATTATAATTGGATTATCTTTTGTTTCTGCTGGATGGTTTAGTGATTTTTGGGCAAAGATTACTGGACAAGCTACAGGAGGATGTATTGATAGTGATGCAGATTCATCTCATTATTATGGAATAAACTATGAAGTAAAAGGTTGTTATGGAACTTCTTGTGATATTTGCACTAGTTCTGATATTCCCATGGCAGGAGAATATCTTAAAGAATATTATTGTTATTTAGATGGTTCTCGTGCATTTAAAGACTATGATTGTTCAAGTTTAGGGATGATTTGTGATAATGGTGCTTGTGTTGAATCAGCACCTTCGTGCACTTCACATTATTCGTCAGCTTGTTATAATGGAGATGTTTATTGGTATGATAGTTGTGAAGTAAGAGAAGAAATAAAATATGATTGCACTAATACTCAGATTTGTTTAAATGGACAGTGTGTAACTTCTACTACAAGAACTACTACAGGAGGAACTTCAGTTTGTAGTGATAGTGACGCAGATGATTTACATTTTTATGGAATAAATTACGAAATAAGAGGATGTTATGATAGTTATTGTGATGAGTGTACTATGGGCACTTCTCTTAAAGAATATTATTGCAACTCTTATGATGGTTCCCGTCTTGTTAAAGAGTATGATTGTACAAATATAGATGAAGATATGGTTTGTGAAGCAGGAAGATGTGTAACTCCAACTTGTATTGATACTTGTGCTAGTTTAGGATATGAGTGCGGATATCAAACTGTTTGTGGAAAAAGTATTAATTGTGGAAGGTGTACTGAAGTGCCTGGCGAAGTTTGTGATACTAGTACTTCTACTTGTAAAATTTCTTGTACTGATTATGATGGAGGAAGAGATTATTATAAAGCATCATATGCTACAGATGTTCAATATGGACACTATATTTCTGATTCTTGTATTAGTTCAACTACTTTAAAAGAAGCAATTTGTTCTGATGGAGCAACTCCTTATGCTACTAGTGTTTCTTATACTTGTCCAAGTGGATATATTTGTTCAAATGGAAAATGTGTTGCTTCTTGTACTGATTATGAT
>JAFCDI010000006.1 GCA_017609755.1 Candidatus Pacearchaeota archaeon | reverse complement strand
TCACTTATTTTATTCACTAAGGTTAGGTTTGTGCTCGTCTTCTAACATTTTTAGGAGTCTTGAAATTCTTTGTTGAGATTTTATGAGTTGTTCTTTTATATGGCTTTATTTTTATTGGAAACAATTCTATAGAATCTATTGATCCTTTAGTTGTGTATCTTCTTTTACAACCATAATATCCTGTATCTTCTAAAGGAAAGGTGTTTCCTTCAATATCTATTGCTAGAAATTGGTCTTCTTGTTTATAAACTTTATAAATTTCAAGCTTATTGGGTTTATAAATTTCAAGCTTATTGGGATTAAAATTATCGAAATTTCTGATATATAATCCTTGTTTTATTTTTCATAGCCAGCATCCAAGGTGTTTTTGAGTCATTATATTAAAAAAAGTTCATTTTTTTTAAGAATTTGTGTGATATTTTAGTATTTTTATGAAAAATTGCTGTTTTTGGAGCATATTTTTTGCCAATTTTTTTATGGCCTAAAGTTGTGCACTTAGGTTAACTAAGTTATAGTTAATAAAAGTTTTAGTATTAATTAAATCCTTTTTTACTAATAATTGAAACCTTTTATGTCTCTAAATTTCTTAAAAACTTAAAAAAATTGTATAATTCCTATAAGAACTAAATAGATTCCTATAAACCATCTTAAAAACTTAGGAAAAGCTAGAATCAAAATTCCTACAATAATTGCAAGAGATGCAGATATTCCTACAGTTGTTGTTATTACTGCCATAATTAAATTAAGTAAGGATATTTTATTAATGTTTTAGAGTTAAAATCAAATTTAATAAGAGTTTTCTCTAGGTTTGGGCTTTAGTAAATAAGAGCTGAATTTTTTTCTGTTGAAACAAATAATCTAATAAATGTTTGAGAGAGATCAAAAATTGTTTCTCTCCATGTAAATCCAATTGTAAATCCGAGTGTAACAACAATTAATAATCTAAGTTCGTGTCGAAATTCTTTTCTATAAAGGTTCTTTGAAAAATATCTACTAATTTTTTCCTCATTTTTACTTTTTAATTAAATGAGTTTTGTTTATAAAATTTGTTTAAAATTCTTTAATTTTGGTTAACTTAGTGCAGATTGTAGTATAAACAAGTGTTTATGCTGTTTAGAGGTGTTTAAACAGAGTGTTTTTGCTTAATTTTTGAGACAAACAGCTGTTTATAGAGTGTTTTTGCTTATTTTTTCGACACATTTTTTGAATAAATTAATTTATTGAAATAGCAAGTTAAAAGAAATTTTATCGTCGAAAAACAAAAAGTATTTAAACTTAGATACTTAAAATATTAGCATGTTTGGATGGATTTTTAGAAAAAAAGAGGTTGAAAATCTAAAAGAAGATACAAAAAAGAGTTTTGAAGCTGTAAAAAAAGACATCTCAAGTGTTACGGATTGGATAAAACACCTTAATTCTGAAAATGATTCTTTAAAAAACCAGATAAATGAATTAAAAGAACTTTTATCGTCGATGGATGAAGAAATTGAAGGAGTAAAAAATGTAGTAAATATTATGAATGAACCAAAAACAAAACAGCTGTTTAAAACACCTACCTATAAAAACAACAAACAAACAGCTGTTTATGCTGTCCAAACACCTGTTCAAACAGGTGTCCAAACACCAAATTTAGACTATTTTTCAATAACTGAAAGAGCAATAATTTGGATTCTTTTAAATACTGATATGAAATTAAGTTATTCTGATCTTGCTGCAATGTTGGGAAAAGAAAAATCAACAATAAGAGGTCAAATAAATTCAATAAAACAAAAAAGTGAGAGCCTCATACAAGAAGTAATAGAGGAAAATGGTAAAAAAAGAGTATATATACCTGAACATATCAAAGAAAAATTACTAAAAAAATCAAAAGTGAGAGTTAGAAAAGCAAAAAAATCTAAAAAAAACTAAAAAACAAGGAAAAAAGTTTAATTAAATTGTAAAAAGTGAGAAAAAAAGTTCTGAAAAAAGAGGTCTTAATCTAAAAGTGAGATGTAAATAGACTTATCCTTTTGAACGATTAACTAAAAATTAATTCTTAGAGGTCTCGAAGTTGTAAAATAGTTGATAAAGGTGCTACTTTTTTAAGCTTCTGAGAAATAAATAATTCAATTTGTTTATTGTTAATCTTTTTTTTCTCGACGGGAATTCCTTTATTAATTAGTCTTCCTACATAATCTCTTACTGAGCTTTGAGTTAAAGAAAGTTTTTCAGCTATTAGTTTATAGTTCGCATAACCTACTTCTTCTTCTAATTGGTAAATTGTTGAAAAAATCAAAATCTCTTGTTCTGTTAGTCTTTTAAACTTTAATCTAATTTCTTTTTTTATGTTGTCGAGGGAATTTAAAATTTCTAAAGCATTTTCAAAAGAATTTTCTTTATGTTTTAAAGGGGCTTTAATAGCAGACTCTTGTCTCTTAGATGATTCTTTTAAGGAGTTTTCTATTGCTTTTTCTTGATTTTCTAGCTCTTTTTGTGTCTGTCTGTCTGTCTGTCTGTCTGTCTGTCTGTCTGTCGAAACCCCTTCATTTCCAGTGGAAATATCTAAATTTTGGGGTTTTAAAGGCTCTAAAGGCTGTTTATGTGTCGAAGGATGTGTCGAAGTTGTTGGTTTTTCAAAAGGATGTGTTGAAAGTGATTTATTGACTTTTATATTAATTATTTTAAGAATATCACACATTTCTATTAGTTTTTCTCTTGTTTCTTTTAATCCCCTTCTAAGAACATTTATCTCTTCTTTTAAAGAAGTTATATCTCCTCTTACTTTATCAAAAGCTTCTTTTATAGGATCCATTAAAAAAATAAATTTGAAAACTATAAAAACTTTAAGATGATATAATATATTTGTTGAATTGGCTTGCTAATAAAGGAATTATTACA
This sequence comes from Candidatus Pacearchaeota archaeon, assembly GCA_017609755.1. Taxonomy (GTDB): domain Archaea; phylum Nanobdellota; class Nanobdellia; order Pacearchaeales; family GW2011-AR1; genus JAFCEV01. The sequence continues at coordinate 30,116 of JAFCDI010000006.1, read as the reverse complement.
TAATGTTTAAAATTCTAAGAAAAGATTTTATTGAATATTTTTGTAAGCTTCATAAGCTTTTTCACTTAATCTCCATCTAGATCTTCTTTTATAGTTTTTTCCTTGAGGATTTTTCTTTATCTCTAGAACTAATTTTTTCTTTTTTAACTCTAAAAGCATCTTTTTTATAAATTCTTCATCTCTTGCTAATTCTTGAGCAATGTGAAGAGTAAATTTGGGTTGAGGATTTGAAGAAAACAATAAAAGTAGTATTTGTTCTGATATTTTCTCTTTTTTTTGGTCTGAAATCCTCATTAAGAAATTAAGAATATTAATTTTTTAAACATTTGCAAGTAAAATAATTTAATTAAAAATATCTAAATAATTTTTATAAAAGAAAGGTTTATTGGTTGTCTTTTTTTTCGCTTATTTTTAAACTAGGCAATCTCATATGTATTGGAAGATTCATTTCCTCTTCTAATTGTAGTGCTTTTAAAGTTGCTTTTTTTAGAATAAGATTAAAAAGAGTTATTCTAAGTTCTTCTGACATTTTTTTGTCTTTCCAGTCTTTTAGAACTTCTTTTGCTTGTTTAGAGTCTAGAGAAAGAATTAAATTTCCTTCTAAATCTATTTTAGCCATTTTAGGTTCATAATCTAATCCAAATAAAAATTTCACAACTATAATTTCTTCTTTTGTCTTTAGAATTCTTGATTTTGCCTCTGTTATATCTGAAACATCTATTCGAGTTCCTATTTTTAGATTTTCTACTCTATCTTTAAATTTTTCTACTTGAATTTTTGTAAAATTAAAGCCCATTAATTTCATAATTATTAAGTTGAGATATACCTATTTAAATATTTGTGTTATTATATTAAATCTTCTTCAGAAACAATAACAAAATCTCCAATAGCTATTATTGCGCTATAAGGAATTAATAATTCGTTTGAAGGTGTTCTTTCTAAATTAAGGTTTTTTGTGTAAGAAGTTGAATCTTTAACAACCACATTAATTAATTCTCCTGATTTTGTTTCAAAAATTATATCTTTAACAAAACCTAATCTCTTACCTTCTTTAGTTACAATCATTTTTCCTACAAGTGTATTAAAAGGATTTTTATTACTTTGCATATCAATTTTAGAGGAAATTTGTTTATAAATTTTTCTGTGAACTTAAATAGATTTAAGAGTATATAAGTGTCTCTTTTTATTATCTATTTTAAAGTATTTTTAGTTATTTTAAGATTGTTTTAAAGTTATTTTTTAATTAATTTAAAAAAAAGTCTTTTATTTTATTAAAGAATCTTTGCTTTGAATTCTTTTATGAGTCTCACCCTTTGATTTCATATGGAAACATTTAAAAAGAAATTTAAGAAATTTGATTTCTTTAATTATATTATAAATATTTGTATAGTATAGAATAATAATAATAATAATAATAATAATAATAATAATAATAATAATAATAATAAAGGAAAATCATATTTATTATAATAAACGTAATAAGAAATATATAATATAAAATATATTATTTAAAATATATATTAAATAATATAATAAATACAGAGTAAATTCTGATTTTAATTAAAAAAATTTTTAATATCTTTTATTAAAATCAGACAAATTCTTATTGAAAATTAAAACATTCATCTAAAACTTAATATCTTTTATTAAAATCAGACAAATTTGTATTAAAAAATTAATAAATTTCTATTAGATGTCTGAGATTTAAATTTCCATTAGAAATAGAGGTGTTTTTCTTTTTTAGTAGTTATAATTGTTTATATAATAATTTAATTTTTTATCGTAGAAAAATAGGTTTGAAATTAATTTTCCATAGGAAATAAACGTGTAGGAGTTTAAATGAATAAAGAACTTGATTCAATTTTTGATAATTTTGACAGAAACAGCATATTTAAGGATAAATCTCTTTTACAAACAACACATAAACCAGAAGAGATTCCTCATAGAGGCGAACAAATTAAGCAAATTGCTTCTATTTTAGCTCCGCTTTTAAGAGGAGAAAGAGCAAGTAATTTATTTTTATATGGAAAAACAGGAACAGGAAAAACTCTCTCAGTTCAATATGTTAGAGAGCAAATTCTAAAGAGAATAAAAAAAGATGTTGATTTTGAAGTTAGAATAGAGTATTTAAATTGTAAATTAAAAAAAATATCAGATACAGAATATAGAATTTTAGCAGAACTTATTAAACAATTTGGTGAAGATATTCCTGCAACAGGGCTTCCTACTCAAGCAGTTTATTCTAAATTTATTGAGATAATTGACTCAAAAAAGCAATTAGTTGTTTTAATATTAGATGAAATTGACCAAACAGTTAAGAAGATTTCAAGTGATTTTTTATATAATCTCACAAGATTAAATTCTGAGCTTTCAAAAGCACAAATTTGTATTATTGGAATAAGCAATAATTTAACTTTTTTAGATGAATTAGATCCTAGAGTAAGAAGTTCTCTTTCTGAGGAAGAAGTTGTTTTTCCACCATATAATGCTCTTCAATTACAAGATATTTTAAATAAAAGATGTTCTGGTGCTTTTAAAGACAAAGTAATGACAGAAGGACTTGTTGCAAAATGTGCTGCTTTTGCAGCAAGAGAGCATGGAGATGCACGAAGAGCCCTTGATTTATTAAGAATTGCTGGAGAATTAGCTGAAAGAGACAATTCAAATCATGTTTTATTAAAACATTTAGATGAAGCAAATGACAAAATAGAGAGAGATAAAATACTTGATGTAATAACAAGCGAACCAAAACAATTTCAACTTGTTTTATATTCTATTATTTCATTGAGCGAAAAACAAAAAGAAGAACCTATTTTTACAGGAGATGTTTATAATCTTTATCAAGATTTATGTAATAAAAACAAATTAGAAGTTTTAACTCAAAGAAGAGTTAGTGATATTATTCAAGAATTTGATATGTTAGGAATTATTAATGTTAGAGTTATTTCTAAAGGAAGAGGTGGAAGAATGAGAGAAATCAAATTAGCAATCTCAAAAAATGTGGTTTCAAAAGCAAGAAAAATAATTGAAGACTCTCTAGATTATAGATAATTTATATTAAAATGCATAAAGATTTAGTAAGATTTTGTTTAGAAAAAGGCTTTTTATTAGATGAAGAAGTATTAAAAATGCTTTCTGAATCAGGAGATTTAGAATCAGCTAAACTAATTTTAGAAAAAATTAAAGGATTAACTCAGAAAAAGATAATTACTCGAGAAATTTTTGAAGATAAAGAAAAAGCAAGAGATGTTTTTTATGCTCTTCCAGAAAAAAATCAAAAACAATTAGAAAGATTAAAGATAAAATTAGGATTAGAAATAGAGATTTCTAAAGAGATTGTTTCAGAGAATTTAGTTTCTGAAAATCAAAAAATTCCAGAAAATCCAAAAGTTAAAATCTTTTCTATGCCTCCAAATTTAGGAAAAAAATTAGAAGTAGGAGATTTTACAGAATATTTTAAAGATAGATTCAATAAAATAAGAAACTTTTTACAAGAAAGTGCTCAATTAAATAATTTAGTTTCAATTGGAAAATTATATGGAAAAAGACAAGGATTTTCAATTATTGGAATTATTAGAAATAAAAGAGTAACAAAAAACAAAAATTTGTTATTTGAAATAGAGGATTTAACAGGAAAAATCAAAGTAGTTGTTAATTCAAATAAAAAAGAAATTTATGAAAAAGCAGAAGATATTTGTTTAGATTCTGTAATTGGTTTTAAAGGCTCAGGAAGTAGTGAAATAGTCTTTGCAAATGATATTATTTTTCCAGATGTTTCTCTTGCTGAAAGAAAAAAATCAAATTTAGAAGAATATGCTTTATTTATAGGAGATTTGCATTATGGAAGTAAGTTTTTTTTAAAAGAAAGTTTTTTGAAATTTTTAGATTATTTAAATGGAAAAGTTCCAAATACTCCAGAAGTTGAAAAAATAAAGTATTTATTTATTGTTGGAGATGTTGTTACTGGAATAGGTAATTATCCTAATCAAGAAAGAGATTTAGAAATTTTTGATTTAGAAGAACAATTTTTGGGTTTGGCTAATTTATTTAAAAAAATTAGAAAAGACATCTCAATTATAATTTCTCCAGGAAATCATGATGGAGTTAGACTAATGGAGCCTCAACCTCCTTTTGATGAAAAATATGCTTGGCCTCTTTATGAATTAGATAATGTAATTCTTACAACTAATCCTGCTTATGCAAAAATTGGATTTAATGAAAATTTTTCAGGTTTTGATGTTTTAACTTATCATGGATTTAGTTTTCCCTATTATGCAAACAATATTTCTAAATTAATTGTAAAAAAAGCAATGAATTTTCCAGATTTAATTATGAAATATTTACTTAAAAATAGACATCTTGCTCCTAGTTACACTTCTAATCAATTTTTTCCAACTAAAGAAGATTTTTTAGTTATTTCAAAAGTTCCAGATATTTTTGTTGCTGCACATACACATAAAAGTGCGGTTTCTTATCACAACAATATTTTATTAATTTCAACTTCTTGTTGGGAAGGTTTGACTCCTTATCAGGAAAAGTTTGGAAATAATCCAGATCATTGTAAAGTTCCTATGCTAAATTTAAAAACAAGAGAAGTAAAAATACTTGATTTTGAAGAGGAAGAAAAAAATGCAAATAAATGATGAAGTTTATGGAAAATCTATTTTAAAAGAATCTGTTTTAGAGGAATTAATATTCTCTAATTATATCTCAAGACTAAAAGGAGTTTCTCAATTTGGAATGCCTTCAGAATATTATCATAAAAAAGGTTTTTCTAGATATGAACATTCAATTGGAGTTATGATTCTTTTAAGAAAATTAGGAGCAGAATTAAAAGAACAAATTTCTGGTTTATTGCATGATGGCTCTCATACTGCTTTTTCTCATGTAATTGATTGGACTCTTGGAGACCCTACTAAAGAAGATTATCAGGATAAAAATCATTTAAATTCAATAAAAAATTCAGAGATTCCTAAAATTCTTTCTAAACACAATATAGATTATAGAGAAATATCTCAAATTGAAAATTTTTTCTTGCTTGAAAGAGAAGCTCCAGATTTGTGTGCGGATAGAATTGATTATTCTTTAAGAGAATTAAAAACAGAAGGCAAAAATTTGAATAATATAATACAAAATTTAGAAGTTTTTCAAAATGAAATTGTTTTTAAAGACTTTGAAAGCGCAGAGTATTTTGCAAAAGAGTATATGAGATTACAAAGTGAACATTGGGGAGGCTCAGAAGCAAGAGCAAGATATTATCTTTTGTCAGATATTTTAAAAAAAGCAATAGATAGAAAAATTCTCTCTTTAGAAGATATTTGGAAAGGAGAGGATTATGATTTAATAGCAAAAATTAGAGCTAAAGATTTGAACTTATCAAAAAAATTAGATATGTTAAAAAATGGTTTTAAAATAAGCGAAACAAAAAATCAAGGAATTTTTTTAGAAAAAAAATTTAGATTTGTTGATCCAAAAATTTTAAATGGAAATCAATTAAAAAAATTATCTGAACTTTCTGAAGATTATTGTTCTTTACTAGAGAAAGAAAAAGCAAATTCAAAAATTAAAAAGAGAGTATTGATAAATGGACACTGAACAATATTTTTCTCATTTGGAAAAAGAAGTAAGAAAAGTTTATTTTATTGCAGAAAAAGCCAGAGAAAAAGGATTAGATCCTGTAGATAAAGTTGAAGTTCCTTTAGCAAGAAGCTTAGCTGAGAAAGTAGTTAATTTAATTGGAACAATTTATCCTCAATTAGTTAATGAAGCAATAATTAATAGAATTTTAGAGCTTGAGGAAATTTATGGAAAGTTAGATGTAACTGTTGTTTTTAAAATAGCAGAGGAAGTAGCAAAGCAGAAATTTTGTAGTTTTCCAAATTTGCTTGATGCTATTGATGCTGGAATTAGAATTGGTTTTGCTTACACAACTTTAGGAGTTGTTTCTTCTCCTATTGAAGGTTATACAGGATTAAAAATCAGAAAAACTAGGGAGGGAAAAGAATATTTTGAGGCTAGTTTTTCAGGACCTATTAGAAGTGCAGGTACAACTGCTTCTTGTATTGTTCTTATTTTAATAGATTATTTAAGAGAATTATTTGGATTTGCAAAATATGATCCTACAGAAGAAGAAATAAAAAGAATGTATGCAGAATTATATGACTTTCATGAAAGAATAACAAATTTACAATATATGCCTACTGAGGAAGAAGCACTTTTTCTTGCAAGCAATCTTCCAATTCAAATTGCAGGAGATCCTTCTGAAAAATTAGAAGTTTCAAATTATAAAAATTTAGAGAGAGTGGATACAAATTATCTTAGAAGTGGTTTTTGTTTGGTTTTAGGAGAGGGTTTAGCTCAAAAAGCTGCAAAAGGATTTAGATTATTAAAAAAAGCAAAATCAGATGGAATAAATTCAACAGGATTTAATTTTTTAGAGGAATATATAAAAATTCATGAAAAAAGAGATAAAGGAGCTGCAGACGAATCTCCTACTTATATTAAGGATTTAGTTGCAGGAAGACCTGTTTTTGGACATCCAAGTGCTTCAGGAGGATTTAGATTTAGATATGGAAGAGGAAGAGTTTCTGGATTTAGTGCTGTTTCTGTTTCTCCAGCAACAATGGTTGTTAGTGACAATTTTATTGCAACAGGAACTCAATTAAAAATAGAAAAACCAACAAAAGGATGTGCAGTAACTGTTTGCGATTCAATTGATGGGCCTATTGTAAAATTATTTAATGGAAGTGTTAAGAAATTAAAAACAAAAGAAGAAGCAAAAAAATATGTCTCAGATATAGAAGAAATAATTTATTTAGGAGATATTTTGTTTCCTTTTAGTGATGTTTTAAATAGAAATGCACCTTTAATTAAGCCAGGTTATGTAGAAGAGTGGTGGAGAGAAAATCTAGAAGAAAAGACAGAATTAGAAGAGACTTTTGATGCTTTTAACATTAGTTTTGAAAAAGCCAAAGAAATTAGTGAAAAATATTCTATTCCTCTTCATCCAAATTTTATTTTTTATTGGACTGAAATAGATTCAGAACAATTTTTACAGCTAATTAATTGGCTGAAATTTGCAAGAATAAATGGAAAAATTATTCTTCCCTATAATAAAGAAGAGCAAGAGAAATTTGGCTTGGGAAAAAGAGCTTTAGAAATTCTGGGAGTTGAACATGAAGTAACTATTGAAAATGTTGTTTTAAATGAACTAAATTCAAAAGCGCTTTTATTTAATTTGGGAATAGATTTTGAGAAATTAAATGAAGAGAGTCTGATAAAGATTCTTGAAGAGAAGAATTTTCAAATTGGAAAATCTATTTTAGATACTATTAATCAAGTTTCTAAATTTAAAATTAAGGATAAAGCAGGAGAGTTTATTGGAGCAAGAATGGGTAGGCCTGAAAAAGCAAAATTTAGAAAATTAGCAGGAAGTCCAAATGTTTTATTTCCTGTTGGAAAAGAAGGAGGAAGATTAAGAAGCGTTCAAACTGCTTATGAAGAAGGAAAAATTAGAAGTTCTTTTCCAATTTATTATTGTGAAAATTGCAAAAAACAAACAATTTATAGAGCTTGCGAGATTTGCGGAAAGAAAACAAAGCAGAAATTTTACAAGTATGAGGTTTCTAATGGAAATTATAAGAATTATTCTAATGGAGAAATATCTGACAGCGAGGGAAGCCCTTATTATACTCAAAATTTAGATATAAGGCATTATTTTGATAGAGCAATTGAAAAATTAAAATTAATAAATGAAGAAGTTCCTCTTTTAATTAAAGGAGTTAGAGGAACTTTTTCTTCAAACCATATTACAGAAAATCTTGCAAAAGGAATTTTAAGAGCGAGATATGATTTACAAGTTAATAAGGACGGAACTATTAGAATGGACTCTACTGAATTGCCTGTTGTTTCTTTTAAGCCTTTAGAAATTTCAGTTAGTTTAGAAAAATTAAAAGAATTAGGATATGAAAAAGATATTTTTGGAAAAAATTTGGTTTCTGAAGAACAAATAGTAGAATTAATGCCTCATGACATTATTCTTCCAAGTCCAATTGAATCTCCTGATGAGAGAGCTGATTTAGTTTTTATGAGGGTAGCAAATTTTTTAGATGAACTTTTAGAGAAATTTTATGGCTTGCCTACTTTTTATAATATTAAATCTAAAGAAGATTTAGTTGGAAAATTAGCTGTTTGTATGGCACCTCATAATTGTGCAGGAGTTATTTCTAGAATTATTGGTTTTTCTAATACTCAAGGATTATTTGCTTCTCCTTACATGCATGCAGCAATTAGAAGAGATTGTGATGGAGATGAAGCAGCAATTATGCTTTTAATGGATGTTTTGTTAAATTTTTCAAGAGAATTTCTTCCAAGCCATAGAGGAGGAACTCAGGATGCTCCATTAGTTTTGAATGCAAAAATAGATGCTGGAGAAGTAGATGATCAGATTTTAGATTTTGAGGTTTGTTTCAAATATCCTCTTGAGTTATATAATTTAGCAGAAAATAAAAAACACTCTTCAGAAGTTAAAACTATTGAAACAATTAAATCTGTTCTTAAACAGAAAAAAAATCCTTTTGTAAATTTAGGATATACTCATAATACAACTAATTTTAATGAAGGAGTTGTTTGTTCTAATTATAAAACTCTAGCCACAATGCAAGAAAAAGTAGAACATCAAATGAGTTTGGTTGAAAAAATAAGGGCTGTTGATACAGCAGACACTGCGAGATTAATTATTGAAAGACATTTCATTAGAGATTTAAAAGGAAATTTGAGAAATTTTTCAATGCAAAATTTTAGATGTGTTAATTGCAATGAAATTGTTAGGCGCCCTCCTTTAGATGGAAAATGTCCTGTTTGTGGAGGAAAGTTAATCTTCACAACACATGAAGGAGGAATTAAAAAATATTTAGAACCTGCAGTAGCTCTTGCAGAGAAATATGATATTTCACTTTATATAAAACAAAATCTAGAACTAGTTAGAAGATATATTGATAGTATTTTTGGAAAAGAACTAGAAAAACAAGAGAATCTTGGAGCGTGGTTTTGAAACTCAAGATTTATATATTTAAATTAATTTTCTTGAATATAAAATGAGGTTAAATATTCTTATTGGAGGAGAAGCAGGACAAGGAATTAATAAAATTTCCGAGATTGTTTCTGAAATTTTAATAGATAGAGGATATTATGTTTTCAATTATAGAGATTATCCTTCTTTAATTAGAGGAGGACATAATTTTAATGTTTTGTCTATTTCAGATAAACCAATTTTTAGCACAGAATCTAAATTAGATGGAATTGTTTCTATGGATAGATTAACTCTAATAAAACATAAAAAATTTCTAAAAAAAGAAGGATTTATAATTGAACCAGGCAAATTTGTTAATTTAGGAATTAATTTAAATATTGCTCTTGCAGGAGCTTTAATAAGAATTCTTGGAATTGAAAGAAATTTTCTAATGAAGAGAGTTAAGGACGAATTTAATAACAAGAAATCTTTAAATGCTGCAGAAAAAGGATTTGAAAGTGAGAAATTTAAATATTCCTTAAAGAAATTAAAAAATAAGCTTATTTTAAAAAATGGAAGTGAAAGTCTTTCTTTAGGATTTATTGATTCTAAAGCAGATTTGTATTTTGCATATCCTATGACTCCTGCTACACCTGTAATGCACTTTTTAGCAGAGAAACAATTAGAGAATGATTTTATGGTTTTTCAACCAGAAAATGAAATAGCTGTTGTTAATGCAGCACTTGGAGCTAGTTTTTCAGGAGCAAGAGTTATGGTGGGCACTTCTGGAGGAGGATATGATTTAATGACTGAGACATTGAGTATGCAAGGAATGACTGAAATTCCGCTTGTTGTTTATCTCGCTTCAAGACCTGGGCCTGGAACAGGAGTTCCAACTTATACAAGTCAAGGAGATTTAGATATTGCACTTAGAGGAGGACATGGAGAGTTTCCTAGAATAGTAATTGCTCCTGGAACTCCTTTGCAAGCAAGACAGAAAATTAATGAAGCATTTTATCTTTCAGAAAAATTTGGAATCTTGTCTGTGGTCTTATCTGATAAACATTTAGGAGAATCTGATTTTTCTTTTTTTCCAGAAAAAATAAATCCCTTAAAGATAAAGGTAAAAAGAAAAGTTCCTGGCGAAGCAATTGTAAAGGCAATTAGTTATGAGTCAAATTCTTTGAATGCAACAACTGAAGATGCAAAAGTAACTAAAGAAAATGCGGATAAGAGACTTTTGAAATATGAATCCATTAAAAAAGAAATAGAAAAGTTTGAAAGCATTAAAATCTATGGTAAAAAAAATAGTAAAAATTTGATAATTGGTTGGGGTTCTACAACAGGAGCTATAATTGACGCTATTTCGAATTTAGATGCAAAATTTTTACAAATTCTCTATTTAAAACCTCTTTCAAATGAAATTAGAACTGAAATGCAAAAAGCAAAAAATCTTATTTTAGTTGAGAATAATTTAACAGGACAATTAGGAAGAATAATTCGAGAGAAAACAGGAATAAAAATTAAAAATAGAATTTTAAAATATGATGGAAGGCCCTTTGAATCTGATTTATTAAAAAAGGAGATAGAAAAATGTCTGAAAAAAAATTAAGAGTTGATACTGCCAATCCTATAACTTGGTGTCCTGGATGTACTAATTTTGAAATATTAAAATCAGTAAAATTAGCAATAAATAATTCTATAAAAAAAGGAGAAAAATTAACTAATTTTGCTATGGTTACTGGAATTGGATGTCATGGAAAAATAATAGATTATATGAATATTTCTGGAATTTGTAGTTTACATGGAAGGCCTCTTCCTACAGCACTAGGAATGAAAATAGGCAATCCAAATCTTAAAGTTCTTGTTTTTGAAGGAGATGGAGATGTTTATGCTGAGGGAATTTCACATTTTATACATGCAGGAAAATTTAATTCAGATATAACTCTTCTTGTTCATGACAATCAATCTTTTTCATTAACAACAGGACAGTCAACTCCTACTAGTCAAAAAGGTTATAAATCAAAAGCAGAACCTCTTGGAAAATTTGAAAGCCCTTTAAATCCTATTAAATTAGCTTTAGCATCTAATGCAACTTTTGTAGCAAGAACTAATGCAAGGAATTTTGAATTTACAGCAGAAATAATAGAAAAGGCAATTAAACACAAAGGATTTTCTTTTGTAGAGATTATTCAGGATTGTATTGTTTTTAATAAAGACATAAATAATCGAGACAAAAAAATGTATAAACTTCCAAATAAAAAAAGAACAAAGTTAGAAGCAATGAAACTAGCAGAAATTTATGATTATAATTTAGGAAAAGCAAAAATTCCTCTTGGAATATTTTATGAGGAAAAAAGAAAAACTCTTGAAGAATTATGGCCTCAATTACATAATTTACAAAAAAAGAAAATTAATTGGAAACAAATGAAGAAATAATTATTTCTTTTTTGGCAATTCTTTTTTAATTAATACTTTTATTTTTTCAACTGATTCTGGATTTAAAAGAGTAGAGAGATTTTTTATTTCTTCACCTTCTAAAAGTCCTTTAAGAATTCTTCTCATTATTTTTCCGCTTCTTGTTTTAGGCAAATCTTTTACAAAATAAATTTCTGAAGGTTTGGAAAGAGGGCCTATTTTTTTAATTACTCTTTCAATTATTTTCTTTTCTGTAATAGGTTTTTTTGTTTTTACAAAAGCTGCCACAATCATACCCTTTATTTTATCTGATTTTCCAACAATTGCAGCCTCAATTACTTCTGGAAGACTGGTTATTGCGTCTTCTATTTCTGCAGTAGACATTCTATGTCCTGCGACTTTTATAATATCATCACTTCTTCCAAGAATTCTAAAATTTCCTTCATTATCATAAAAAGCATTATCTCCTGAATCATATTTTCCTTTTATAAAATATTTTTTGTATCTTTGAGGATTATTCCAAACTCCTCTAATTAAAGATGGAGAAAAAGGAGGAATTTGCACTAATAATCCTTCTTCTTTAGATTTTGCTTTTTTTCCTTTTTTATTTATTATAGAGTAATCTATTCCTGGAAAGGGTTTTCCTGCGTAAGAAGGTATAAAAGGGCCATGCCCTGGAAGAGCATCTATAACCGCAGAACCTGTTTCTGTTTGCCAGTATGTATCAATAATTGGACATCTGCCTTTTCCAATTTTCTTAAACAACCAATTCCAAGTTTCTTTATCTATTGGTTCTCCAACTGTTCCAAGAATTTTTAAAGATTTTAAAGCATATTTAGATGTAAAATTGTCTTGCATTGCAAACATTCTTAGTGCTGTTGGAGCAGTGTAAAAAACATTTATTTTGTTTTCTTTTATTATTTTTAAAAATCTATCTGGAGTTGGATGAGTGGGCATTCCTTCAAATAAAACTGTTGTTGCTTTATTTAATAAGGGAGCATAGCAGGCGTAGGTGTGCCCTGTAATCCAGCCAATATCAGCAGTGCACCACATTGTTTCATTTCTTTTTAAATTAAAAATATACTTTCCAGACCAATATGCTTGAACAGCATATCCTCCTATTGCATGCATAACTCCTTTTGGTTTTCCAGTTGTTCCAGAAGTATAGAGAATAAAAGCAGTATCTTCCGCATTCATAGGTTCTGGAGGAATAATTGGAGTATTTTTTTTTACAAATATTTTTCCTGTTTTTTTTCTATCTATAATTATTTTTTTTATTTTTATTTTTCTACAAGCTTTTTTTATTTTTTTAGTTAGAAATATCTTTTCTCCTTTTCTAAAATAATAATTACAAGAAATCAGTATTTTTGCTTTTCCATCTTTTATTCTAGTTCTTAGAGCTTCTGCCGAAAACGCAGAAAAAACAACAGAATGAATTGCTCCAATTCTTGCACAAGCTAGCATAAAAATTAGTGCTTCTATCATAGGAGGCATATAGATTGAAACCACGTCTCCTTTTTTTATTCCTTTTTTTCTTAAAAGGAAAGCTGCCTCATTTACTGACTCATATAATTGAAGATAAGAGAGAGTTTGTTTTTTTTCTTTAACATTTTCTGGAATAAAAATAATTGCTGGATTTTTTGGAGTATCTAGATTTCTGTCTAGAGCATTATAGCAAAGATTTAATTTTCCATCTTTGAACCAAGAAAATTTTTCTGAAGTTTGTTCGTAATCTTTTGTAAATGGCTTTATCCAAGAAATTCCTTCTCTTGCTAAATTTGCCCAGAATTTTATTTTGCTTTTTTCTGCTTTTTTATAAATGTCTTCTGGAGCAAGACTAATTCTTTTAGCTTCTTTTGAAGGCAGATATTTTTTAGAAGAACTTCTTACATATTTCATTTTTTTTGAATAAAATATTTCTTGTCTTTAATTCCTTTATCATATAATCTTCGAGTGTATCCTATATTATCAATATCTTTTTTATCAATTTCTAGTTCTTTTAAAACTTGAAGAATTTTTTTTCTTGCTTTTTCAACTTCAGATCTTTTGGCTTTATATTCAATTTCCATATAGTATCCTAAATACTGAACATAATTAATTTCAATTATAACTCTCTTATCTTTTTTATAAATATAAGACTCTGTGGTTTTTCTTTTTTTAACCCATTCTTTAAATCCAAAGTCTTCTAAAAGCTCAAGAAAGTTTCCAACTTGCTTTCCTCCAGTTAATTCAAATTCATACTCTCTTTTAACTACAACTCCTGATTTCCATAGGCTTTTGAGATGTTTTTTAAAATTTACAATTAATTTTTTTCCATCATCTCTTATTCTAAAAGATTTTTTAGGATATCCTCTTTTTTGTAGGGCAAAATAATCATCTCCTCTACTTTCTTTTTTTTCAAATTTAGCAATTTTTAGAATTTTTTTCCTAAGTTTAGGGACATTCTCTATTTTTACTTTTGTTTCAACTTCTAACCAGTGCATTTTCCTCTTTTTTTGGTATAAGAAAAAGAGCAAGATATATAAAACTATCTTGTCTTTAATTTTTATAAAAGAGAAAAAATGATAGTTCAAAAAAGTCTTCCATATTCAAGGATAAAATCCCAATTAAAAAAATCTGATGAAATAGGAGTTATTTCTTGTAATGCTTGTGCTAGATTATGTAATGCAGGAGGAGAAGCTAAAATGAATGAGCTTGCAGATAAACTAGAAAAAGATGGTTTTAAGATTGTAGATAGAGATTTAATTGGAACTCCTTGTGATTATTCTTTGTTAAATAAAGCTCAACTTCATGGAAAGGTTCAGGTTGTTTTGGCTTGTGAAGCAGGAGTTTATAATCTAAAAAAATTGTTTCCAAAACATAAAATAATTGGAGTAAATAAGTCAATTGGATTAGGAGTTCATGATAAAGGAAAGAATATTCGAGTAGTTAAGAAATTTAAGTGATTTCTAGAAAAGATATAAAATAAGTACTGGAAGAAGCAAGCAGCCCATCATATTTGTTCTACGAACTCCAAGAGAAATACAATAAATTCCTAAAATTGTTGAGGCTGCTAAAACTAACAATCCCCAGAATCCTGAAACCAGAAAAACAATTAGAATTAAAACAATTAATGTTAATTCACAAAGTAGAGAGTAATTTATTTTAGAGATTTTCTTTGAAAGAAATTTTGCTAATTTTAGAGTTAGAAAAAAAGAGGCAATTCCTGAAATTAAAATAATTGCTAGTGAAAGTATTAAAATTTCTTTAGACATAATTCCTATAATTTGAGAGATAGCTACTGTTGCTCCTGTTCTTGTTCTTGCAATTGCATATAAAGCTAGAAACGAGACTCCCATCACTAAAGTGTTTGTTGCTCCTAGTAAAATTAGAAAGTTTTTTCTATTTGCATCTTTATCTCTAGCTTGAGAAGTTTTTGAAAAAAGAATCTTGAAAAAAGTATTTCCAATTATTGCTGCTTGTCCACTTCCTAATCCAGGCAAAAAACTACAAAGTGGAGAGGCAAAAGTAGCACCTAAAAGAGGCTGAAATAATTTTATTTTGGATTTTGATATTTTTTGTTTTGGAATTGAAATTTTATCTCTAATACTTATTATTAGCATAGAACTTCCAAATAAACCAGTTAATAAAGGTAGAAGAGGTTCTTTTATTTCTAAATTTAATACTAAAAAACCTAAAATTCCTGTTAAAAGAAAAACAATTAGAGCATTTATTTTCTTTTTTTCAGAAGAAATAAGAAAAAATGAAGCTAAAATCAGCAAACCAGGAATTAATATTTTTATAAAATCATAAAATTTTTCTAAAAAAGCAGTTATTGGAAGAGCTATTAATAATAAAACAAATATTGCTGCTAAACTTCCATAAGCTGTTAGAGTTATTGCTTCATATCCTCTTCCTTTTTTTAATAGTTCATGTCCTGGTAAAATAGAAAGTTCTGTTTCTGTATCTGGACATCCAAGAAAAATTGAAGGAATAAAATCAATAAAAGTGTGAGTTATAGCCATTAGCCATTGAAACAATAAAAACTACAAAATAAATAGGATTTATAAAAGAGAGAAAAGAAGCTGTCAGTGAAATTAAAAAAACACCTATGAGATTTATATGAATTCCAGGAATTAAACCTGTAATAGTCCCGGAAGCCACACCAAGCAATAGAGCGGCTAAAAGGGCTAATAACATGGGTTTCAGGACCTCCAGCCTATCTTTTTTTGCTTAATTTGTTGGCTACCAAATCTGACTTTTCTTTTGTGGTTATTGGTTGCTCTTTCTACCATTTTATAGACGCTGGCTTTTTTAAATGTTGTTACATAAGGTGGATTCCTGGACTAATTTTGAGAGGATTTAGGGGTTTTTGGTGGTTTTTTTTAAGTTTTTTAATCTTTTTTCTTGTTCTTCCTTGCCTATCAATTCTTTTTCATATTTCCAAAACCATTTGGGTTTTTTGACTTTCTTTTTTTCAAGATATTTTAACAGTTCTTTAAGATACCAAACATGGGTTTCTTTCATAGATTTGTGTACATCTCTTAATTCTTTTGGACCTTTTTTAATTAAATTATTTAATCCCTTAATGAAATCAAAACCATTTCTGATGATACAATATCCTCCATCTTCTACATTTTTCCAATCAGTTGAATGTAAAATTTTTCTTCCTTCTGGCGATAAATTTTTTGAAAGGTTTCTTTGATATTTTTTCTTATTCTTTTCCCATTTTGCATCTTGCACATTTAAGCGAAATCCAGTGAAACCTGCAGCTTTCTTTGAAGGGTTTTTTAGAGTGATAATATTTTCGTCTGGGTTTGGGATTATCTCAACTTCGTCAGAAGACCACCCCATACCTTTCATTATTAGTGTAGGAATATCTAATCTGTAGTTTCTTGAACTTAATATTATTTTTTTTCTAATTGCATATTTATCCTTAACCATACTATTCTTTAGTCAAGCCTACTATATAAATCTTTATTTTGCAGACTGCAAATTTGTAAAAACAATTTATACTATGATATACTATGCGTGTGCAAACTATACTTAAGGAGGAAGAAGGAAAGAGATTAATAGAGCTTTGTAAGGAGAACCATATTTCTATTAGCGCTTTTTTGAGAAGCATTGTTTGTCAGCATTTAGATTCTTTAGAGGATAAGTTAAGATGTGCAGAAATAGAGTAGTCCAGGTTAGATTGACTGAAAGGCAGTATGATAGAGTTTTGTTGAGAAAGGATCACGCAGGATATAAAACTCTTTCTCAGTTTGTTAGGGATTTGATGTTAAAAGAGGATCTTGTGATGCTTAAACTGATTCAAGATATTCATAAAAAAGTTTTAGGAGGAGATAAGAATGGGAAAAACTAAGCTTGTATACGAAGATAGTGGAAAGACAAAATTATTATGGGGGATGATTGTTGGAGAGGATGATCTCTTTATTTCTTTTAGAACAGAAGATGGTAACTGTTTCCGAATCAATAAGACAAATATTATCTTTATTAAAGAGATTGGGGGTGGAAATGCCTAAGGAAAAATCTGGTTTTAGTTTAGATAAATTAAAGTTTAATAAAGGAGATATGGAAGTTTTAAAGAAACTTTATATTTATGAATATGGTCTCGGACAAAAAGAATTAGTTAAAAAAACTGCATTAACTTTAGGGGGCGTTTCTAAAATTCTTAAAAAATTGAGGCGTTTTGGATTATTATATTATGTTCCTAAGGAAATATTTATTTATAGGATAATTCCTGAACGAAGAAGAGAAATAGAATTGATTTTAAAAGCATACAAAAAAGGAAAAATTCAAAAAAATTTATTTTCTTGTCACGCCTATGTTATTGAATGTTTAGTGAACGAATTACCAAAAGTATTTTTAGAAAAAATCACAAAAAGTGATGGGTGGATAGAATATATTCCTAAGAATTGGATAGGGTATAAATTAGCGTATATTGATGCTACAGTAAAATTTCATAAGACTAATAAACAATGTAAGGCCTATTTTTTCTTTAGAACAATAGCAGACGACCCCCATATAGCTGAAATGATTAATATTGAGAAATTTCTTGAGAAAAAAACTTTGCTTGAAACAAAATATCCTGGTCTTAAGATAGGTGATCCAACAACAATTGGTTTCCAGAACTATTGCGAAGTTTCCTGGTTAAGAGAACCGATAGCTGTAGAAGCAATTAAATTAGGGCTTAAACATAAGTGTGTTGAGGATAGTTATGGGGTAGGTGGAGAGTGGGAAGAAAAAGGTATCGACGCTGTTGATAAAATTAAACGAATTTTTAAATTGAGAGATTTGATAACAAAAATTAGTGATAAAGAATTTAGAAAAGTAATGGAATTTATAAAATCTTTACTCTCACAGGATACGATTTAGGAAAATGCAAGCAGCAATGCCAAGCTATATTCTTGAAGGTTTCCAACCAACAGGAGCAGGCTTAGGCGGGGGCACAGCATTCAGTCCAAGTGGAGTTCCAAACGCAAAGCAACTTGAAGTTGTTATGAAAGCAAAGGAAATAAAAAATCACTAAAATAAAACAGCAAAATTGCTAAAAAAAGCATAGAATAGCACGAAAAACACCAAAAACGCACCAAATTGGCTTAAAACAACAACCAAGGGGGCTGTGTTTACAAAGGGAATTTACCATATTTACCAAAATTCAGGAGTTTTAAAAGTTTTTGATTATTTTTAACAAAATTTCTTAAAAAAGGGTTAGCTTTTTATATAAGGATTTTATTCTATTTCTATGGTAGATACAACATTTATTACAAATAAAGGCGAAGACACTTTAGAGAATCATTTTAAAATTTTAATGAAAAATACTAAATTTTTTGATTGTTTAGTAGGATATTTTTATGCAAGTGGATTTTTTAGGATATATAAAGGGTTAGAAGATGTTGAAAAAATAAGAATTTTAGTGGGTATAAATACAAATCAACAAACATTTGATATGCTTAGTTCTACAAGAGAAAATCAATTTGAATTAAAAGATTCTTCCTCAGAACTTAAAGAAGAGTTAGAAAAGAAGATTGTTAATGAGTATGAGAATTCTAAAGATACCTTTGATGTTGAAGAAGGAACAAAGAAGTTTATTGAATGGATTAAATCAGGTAAATTAAAAATTCATGCTTCTCCAAATCAAGATATGCATGGAAAAATTTATATTTTCACTTCAAAGGGGGGAGGATTTGGAGATGAAGGTAGAGTTATTACTGGTTCAAGTAATTTAACTGATGCAGGGTTAAACAGGGAAAATGAAATTAATAAAGTCGAAAAAAGAAAAGAAGATTATGAATGGGCATTAAATTTTTTTAATAATCTATGGGAATCTTCTATAGAAGTTTCAGAAAAATATGTTCAGACTATTAAGACAAAAACATGGATGAATAATGAAATTTCTCCTTATTATTTATTTCTTAAGTTTATTTATGAATATCTAAAAGAGCGGGTTGATGAAGATTTAGAACAATTAGAAGAAGATGGTTTTAAACCTGAAAGGTTTATGAATTTAAAATATCAGGTAGATGCTGTTAAAGATGCAAGAGCTAAATTATTGGAGTATGGTGGTGTTTTTCTTTCAGATGTGGTTGGTCTTGGGAAGACATATATTGCTACAATGTTAGCAAAAAAATTGGAGTTTATGGATGGGGCTTCTGCAGGAACTCTTGTTATTGCTTCACCAGTATTACTTGATGAAGAAAATCCAGGTTCATGGAATCGTGCATTTGATGATTTTGGAATAAGAAGAAGGAAATTTCTTTCAAGGGGGATGGTAGGTAAAATTAGTAGTGAAGATCTTGAAAGATATAAAACTGTTATAATCGACGAATCTCATGGTTTTAGAAATGAAACTACTGAAAGATATGAGGATTTATTTAGGATTTGTAAGGGTAAAAGGGTTATTTTAGTCTCGGCAACACCTTTGAATAATACCCCTATTGATTTGCTTTCGCAGATCAAGTTATTTCAAAATTCTAGAAAGTCTACTCTACCAAATCCAGAAGTTAAAGACCTTGAAGGTTTTTTTAAAAAATTACAATCAAGATTAAAAGGACTTGATAGATTAGAACATAAAGATAAATACTTAGAAATTGTTAAAGAAAATGCAAATGAGATCAGAGAGAAAATTTTAAAATATTTGATGGTGAGAAGAACAAGAAGCAGTATTGTAAAATATTATGAAGACGACTTAAAGCAACAAAATCTAAAATTTCCAGAGGTTGTTGATCCAGAACCAATTATATATTGTTTTGATAAGGAATTAGATAAGATATTTAATAAAACTTTAGACTTAATTATTAATAAGTTTTCCTATGCTAGATATACTCCTCTTTTATACCTTATTAATCAAAAACAACTTTCTAACTTAGAAAAAGGTTCTCAGAGAAATATGGGCGCATTTATGAAAGGAGTTTTACTTAAAAGATTAGAAAGTAGTTTTTTTGCATTTAAAAAAACCATAGGAAGATTTATTCAATCACATGAGAAATTTATTGAAGCCTATGATAAAGGAAAAGTTTATCTTAGCAAAAAATATATTAGTAAAATCTTAGAACATTTAGACAATGAAGATTTTGAATCTATCCAAGAATTAATTGATAATGAAAAAGCAAAAGAGTATGTTTCTGGAGATTTCAATGAAGAATTTATTAAGGAATTAAAAAGTGATCTCAAAACCTTAAATAAGGTCCAAAATATGTGGAAAGATATCAATTATGATCCAAAATTAGAAGAATTTGAAAGAAGACTGTCAAAAGATTCTATTCTTAAAAAAAATAAAGTAATTGTTTTTACAGAATCCAGGGAAACAGCAGAATATTTAGAGGAAAAATTATCCTCCTCTATGAAGAATAAAGTAAGAGCATTCTCAAGCCATTCTAATAATTTACTTAAGAAAGAAATTATTGAAAATTTTGATTTAAGAAAAGGAAAAAAAGATACTATTCGTATTTTAATTACAACAGATATATTATCTGAAGGTATTAATTTACATAATTCAAATGTGGTGATCAATTATGATATTCCTTGGAATCCAACTAGAATGATGCAGAGAGTTGGAAGAATAAATAGAGTCGATTCTAAACATGAAAAAATTTATACCTATAATTTCTTTCCTGCAGGACCTATTAATGACCCTTTAAAGTTAAAGGAAGCTGCAGAATACAAAATAAATGCTTTTATTGAAATGCTAGGGAATGACGCAAAAATCTTGACTGATGAAGAAATCAAATCTCATGATTTGTTTGTTAAATTAAATTCTAAAAAAATATTAATTGGAGATGAGGAAGAATCTGAAGATGTTGAATTGAAATATTTAATTAAACTTAGAGAAATTAGAGATAAGGATCCAGATTTATACAATAAAATAAAAAAATTGCCTAAAAAATCCAGAACTTCAAAGAAATTTGCAGAGAGAGGAAATTCTATGATTACTTTTTTCAAGAAGGGGAAGTTAAGGAAAATCTTTATTGTTGATGGAAATAAAGTTCCAGAAGAACTTGATTTGGCTGAAGCAGTTAATATTTTTGAGTGTGAAGAAAAAACAAAACCTCAACATTTAGATAAGAAGTTTTATAATTATCTTGAAAAAAATAAAGAGGCTTTTGACGCTGTTTTTGATATTGAAGAGATTAATGTGGGTGGAAGGGGAAGAAGTAATGATTTTCGACTTGTCAAAAAGATTAAGGCAATATGGAGAAGCCCAGAATTTACAGATGAAGACAAAGATTATCTTCAAGATATAGTTCAATTGCTAATTGATGGGGGCATGGCAAAACCCACAGTGAAGAAAACATGGAATGGAGTTAGAAAAGAGATTAATCCCTTAAAGATATTGGCTAAGATTAAAATGAATGTCCCAGAAGAATATTTTAAGAAGAATCCTATTAACTCGGCAGATACATCTGGACCTAAGGAAGTTATCTTGTCTGAATATTTAGTTAAATAATTAAGAGTTTAATCATAAAAATGAATGATAATGAAGCAAGAAAATTATTAGATGAAACATTTAATACAGAATTTAATCCAGGAAAATTTTCTAATTTTTTAAAAGAACTCTTTAATGGTTTTTATCCTCAGGATAGATTTATATCTCCTCACTCTGAATATGCTGAAAAAATAGTATCTATAAAAAAGATTGGAAATTATAAACAAAATAATAAGTCTATGGAGATTCTGATTGTTCAGTTGAAAAAAGGAATCTCTCTGGATAGAGCAAGAACAATGCAAAGGAATGTTGTTGCTAAATTATTAAAAAATTTTAATATTGATTCTGCTCTTGTAGCTTTTATTTCTGAGGATTCTCTTGATTGGAGATTTTCTTTTATTAAGATGGATTATAAACTTATGGAAGATGGAAAAGTATCTGAAGAACTTACACCTGCAAAAAGATATTCTTTTTTAGTTGGTCCTAATGAACCAAATCATACATGTAGAAGCCAATTTGTAGATTTAGTAAAAACAGAAATTCAAAAACCTTCAATTGATGAAATTGAAAATGCTTTTAGCATAGAAAAAGTAACAAAAGAGTTCTTTGAGAAATATAAAAATTTATATCATCATTTAAAAGATGGTTTAGATTATTTAATTAAGAAAGATAAGAATATTAAAGAAGAATTTGAAGATAAGCAGATTTCTACTGTAGATTTTGCTAAAAAACTTTTAGGTCAAATTGTATTTCTTTACTTTTTACAGAAAAAAGGGTGGCTTGGAATTAAAAAAGGAGAAAAAGGAAAGTTTGAACAATGGGGAAAAGGATCCAGAAGATTTATCCAGGAATTATTTTATAAGGCACAACAAGAGAAGAAGAATTTCTTTAATGACTATTTAGAGCCTTTATTTTATCATGCACTTGCTACAGATAGAAGAGCTGATGGAGATTATTATGAAAAATTTAATTGTAAGGTTCCTTTTTTGAATGGTGGTTTGTTTGAGCCTTTGAATGGATATAATTGGGGTGAAACTGATATTAATCTTAATAATGATCTTTTTGAAGAAATTTTCATGACATTTGATGAGTTTAATTTTACAATAAAGGAAGATGAACCTTTAGAGAAAGAAGTTGCGGTTGATCCTGAAATGCTGGGAAAAGTTTTTGAGAATTTATTAGATGTTCAGGACAGAAAATCTAAAGGTGCTTTTTATACTCCAAGAGAGATTGTTCATTATATGTGTCAACAGAGTTTGATTAATTATTTGGAAACAAATATTGATATTCCTAAAAAGGACTTGGATTTTTTTGTTCAAAAAGGAGACTTAGCTTTAGAGTATTTGAAAAGGCAAGAAATAGGTCGGTTAAAAAGTTCTGAAAAAGAGTTTGTTTTACCCAAAACTATTTCTCAAAATGCAAAAGAATTAGATAGGTTACTAACAGAAATTAAGATATGTGATCCTGCTGTAGGTTCTGGAGCTTTTCCTGTAGGAATGATGAATGAGATCATAAAAGCAAGAACCATTTTATCTTATCTTCTTAAAAAACCAAAAACTGATTATGAATTAAAAAGGGAGACGATTGAGAATTCTCTTTATGGAGTTGATATTGAACCTTCTGCTGTTGAGATTACAAAACTGAGATTCTGGCTTTCTCTTATTGTAGATGAAGAGGGCATGAATAATATTAAACCGCTTCCAAATCTTGAGAACAAGATAATGTGTGGGAATAGTTTAATCGAAGAGTTTGAAGGAATTAAATTGTATATAGATCCACAAGAAATTAAGGCGAAAAAAGATAAGCAGGTTACATTAGATCAGAGTATTGATAAAAAGATTAAGAAATCAGAACAAAAGTTAAAAGAGTTAAGAAAAAAACAAAAAGAATTTTTTGATGTAGAAAACAGAACTCAAAAAAACATACTGAAAAAGGAGATTGATAAAATAGAGTGGGAGTTTATTGAGGAAACTTTAAGAGAACAGGGTGATGGAGAAAACATGAAAAAGTTGGAGCAATATAAGAAGAATAAGTCTAAACCTTTTTTCTTATGGAAATTATACTTTTCTGATGTTTTTCATAGGGATAATCCTGGATTTGATGTAGTTATTGCTAATCCTCCTTATGTAAAAGAATATACAAATAAAGGTGCATTTGATGGATTAAAGAACTCTCCTTACTATCAAGGTAAAATGGATTTATGGTATTTTTTTGGATGTATGGGCATAGATCTATTAAAAGAGGGGGGGGTTGAATGTTTTATAGCTCCTAATAATTGGAGAACAAATTTTGGAGCATCTATTTTAAGAAAAAATATTATTGAGAGAACAAAAATTCTTGAATTTATAGATTTTGGAGATTACAAGGTTTTTACTGCAGGGATTCAGACAATGGTTTATATATTAAAAAAAGATTTGAATGAAATAGAATATCCTATGATTTACTCTAGATTAAACAATCCAAAGATAGATACTAACCAATTAGTTCAATTTTTATATGCACAAAAAGGAAACTATTTTTATGAAAAATATGATGTATTGATTAACAGAGATAGTTTAGCAGGAGGAAAAACTTTTTCATTTCTAAGAAAAAACATACAAATTATAATAAAGAAAATTTTAGCTGTAGGAAATTTTTATTTACAAAACGAAGATTTAGCACAAGGTATTGTGGCTCCTCAAGAAAATTTGAACAAATCTAACGCGGAGAAATTATCAAATAAATATAAGATTGGAACAGGAATTTTTGTATTAACAGAAAATGAATTAAAGGATTTAAAATTATCGAAAGGGGAAATGGAATTAATTAAACCATATTATACTTCAGAGAATATTTCAAAATATTGGTTTAATAATAAAAATAAATTTTGGATTATCTACACAAAATCGGACATCAAACAGAAAATTAAGAAATATCCAACAATTAAAGCGCATTTGGATAATTTTAAAGAAATTATTACTTCAGATAATAAACCTTATGGATTACATAGGGCTAGAAATGAAGATTTTTTTAATGGAGAAAAAATAATTTCGATAAGAAAATGTAAAGAACCTTCGTTTAGTTATACGGATTATGACACTTATTTATCTCAGACTTTTTATATTATTAAAACAAAAAAAATAAGTTTAAAATTCTTGATATCTCTCTTAAACTCTAAATTAATTTCTTTTTGGTTATATTATAAGGGAAAAATACAAGGAGATTTATACCAAATTGATTCCGAACCATTAAAAGAAATCCCTATCAAAAAAATCCCTCTAATAAAACAAAAACCATTAATAGAAATTGTTGATAAAATTTTAGATATCACTAAAGATGAAGATTACCTTAAAAATCCAGAAAAACAAGCAAAGGTTAAAGCATATGAAAAGCAAATTGATAGGTTAGTTTATGCTCTTTATGGTTTAACTGAAGAAGAAATTAAGATTGTTGAGGGGTTTGGAAAATGAATTTTACTCATTTTGGAACACAAGAATCTGTGATAAGTGGTTATACAGAGCACTTGATAATTGTGTTAATTATTGCAATTTTAACTCCTCTTTTTACTTATGTTGGATTAAGAAAAGAATTAAAAATAATTGAACAAGTAATTGCAATTCTTTTAGTGTTTTTAACTGTAGAATTGATTATATACTTACTTCCATTTATTGTTAAGAGCATTAGGGGTGTTTTATAAAATGCCCTACAAACTATCCCCCTCAACTTTGAACTTAATGCAAGAATGTCCTAGATGTTTTTGGCTTACTCAACATAAAGTTTGGAAAAGGCCTACTGGGATATTTCCTTCTTTGCCTTCTGGAATGGATAGAATATTAAAAAATCATTTTGATAAGTTCAGAGATAAAAAGCAACTTCCTCCTGAATTATGTGAAAATGGAGAATGTAAGAATATGAAGTTGTTTGATGATAAAGAGAAAATGAAAATTTGGCAAAGCAATTTTAAGGGTGTTTCCTGGAAGGATAAAAAAGGAAATGAATTACATGGAGCAGTTGACAATATTTTAGTTAAGGGAAAGAAATTGATTGTATTAGATTATAAGACCCGTGGTTATGCATTAAAGGAAGATACTGCTGAACATTATAGACTCCAACAAAATGTTTATAATTTCTTACTGAGAAAAAATGGCTATGAAACAGAAGATTATTTTTTCTTATTATTTTATGTTCCTAAGGAAGTTATGGCTACAGGAGAAGTTATTTTTGATACGACTCTAGTAAAGATGAAAGTAGATGTTAAAAATGCTGAGAAGGTTTGGAGAGCAGCACTTAAGCTTTTGGATAGTGAATGTCCTAAGAAAACTTGCGAATGGTGTGAGGGGGTTTGAGATTAATTATAAGACCTTTTAAAGAACATCTGTTTAGGATCATCAGTGTATTTTGCCCTGATGCAATCATCAATATCAAATTCATATTCTCCATAGAATTCTTTTTTACTATCTGGAAAAGTTATTTCGGATTCATTAGCAGTTATTATATATTGAAAGTTCTGATATTTCACAAATTTACTGTTCACGTAATTTAATGTATCTACAATTGTCTTTATATCAATAGAATGAAATACTCCATCATGAACTAAAAAATTTGGCAATTTTCTTTCATTTTTTATAATATTTAAGAAAACAGAAAGATCATAAACAATTATTTTAAATCTGCTTTTTCCCAATGCTTTTGATTTTGGTATTTCAACTGTTATTTTTAGAGGAGATCTCATATCAGGAGAAGGTTTTATGGTAAATACAGCTTTCCCTCCCTCTGTTGAACTCACAACAGTTTTAGTGATTTCAAAGAACAAGTTTGTTATCTCATTTATTTGTTTTTGAATGGGATTTAATTGAGCTTTAATATTTTGTATAGCATCGTTTATTTGATCTATTTTTTCATAAATGTCTTTTTCTAGAGATTCTATTTGGTTCACAAAAGTCAATAATCTTACTTTTTTTGCTTTTTCTTCTATTAGTTGTAAATAAGAATTTTTGATTGAGTCTAATGCTTTTTTTTGCTCTAATTGACCAAAAAGCTCTGCTCTCTTTTCTTCTAAATCTGAAATTGTTTCAGATATTTTATTAATTTGTGATTCAAGTTCTATTTCTTTATCTTTCAGAAATATCCTTCTATTTTTAGACAATGTTTTTCTAAACTTCATAACTTCATCCAATTTCTTTTTTACAATATCTCCAAAAACTTGTTTTACTTCTATGTACTCTTTTGTAATCGTTTTTGGATCTATTTCCACTACATATTCGTAACTCTTCTTATATTCATCTAAATTTCTTCTGAGAAAAGAAAATCTCTTCAATTTTTTTGAGATTTCTTGAGATATTTCAACCAATTTTGCTTCAATTTCTTTATATGGTTCAAGGAATTTATAAGTTTCTTGTGCTGATTTTTCATAGATAGAAATTCTTCTTTCAATCTCAGCGAGATCTGTTTGTATTTCTTCTATCTTTTTACCAGTTTCTTCCTCGAGTCTAGTAATATTCTTATTCTTTTCTTCCTGAAGATTCTTTAAGGAACTGCTTAATATGGAGAATCTATAAACTGCTTCATTAGGCAATCCTAAAAGATAAAGATTGTATGTATAGATGTCATATTTTGAAGAATAGTTACTAACAAAATTTAAAGTATCTTTTCTATCGAAAGTTTCCATATCATCTTTGATAAAAAACCCGATTAAATCTCTAAACCATCCAGTTTCAAAATGAAGATTAGTATCATCATCATTGAAAAATAATCCACTCAACACATTTTTCATTTCCTTTTCACTGTAGGTTTCTAGGGAAAGCAAATCCTTACCAAAGTAAATCTTGTCAGGTTCATCAAAAAATCTTTTAATAAAATAGCTTTGTTTATCAACTTCAAATTCTAATATCGCATTTTGTTTTTTTAAGAAAGAATAGGTATCTGGATCAAAGTATTTGTTTTTTTTAGAAGTAGATATGAACATATAATCTATGAGTCTAACTAAAGTTGATTTGCCAATTCCATTTAATCCGCTGCTCTTTTTATCTCCTTTTGAATAGACACCCATAATAATATTTATTCCGAGTTTAAATTCAACTGTATCAAATAGTCCTGTTTCAGAAAAGATTCGTTTGAGTATCACCATATAAAAGTTTTACTTTGTACCTCCTTTCATTTATGAATCCGATTGTATATAAAAAGGCAAGGGTTTCAAAAAATTGAGAGAAATTTCTTCTACTATCTTTAGCTAAAAATTTATTTAATAGATTTTCTACAATCATGACTTTTCCGTTGTCTTTCAAAATTTTAATTATATCGGCACCTAAGACAATTATGTTCAATGTTAAGTCAGATTCTGGTTGAGGGCTTATCATTTTTTAACCTCCGATGGATTTTTACCTAATACGCATCTTTCAAAAAAATAAAGTGCTATAATCCTCACATAAAATACATAAAGATCGTCCTCTTTACGATCATCAGAAAGTATCTTTACAAGGTTATCCATTTTTTTCTTGAAGCTTCCTCCAAGCGCATTATAAATAGTTCTAACTTTATTCTTTAACGATGCTACATGCTTATCATCAAAGTGTTTCAATATCTCTTGTAATTTTAAAATATGTTGTAGATTGTCTTCATATTCTTTTAATGCTTCTTCTTGTTCACTTTGAGAATAATTCTCTTTCACTTTTTTAGGTAGATATGGGGGAGCCTTTTCATCGCTAATAGTTATATTTATATCCTTAGTTAAATCCTCAATAACTCTTTTTAAGACATTATAGATTATTAGACTTTCGTCAATATTAAGAGATTTAGCTAATTGGTCCATTTTATAATAAGATAAAGCATCTATCATTTCTAAGATTTGGTTAATATCCCACCTCATACAATCTTGAGATGCTTCGTCAAGAACACCTATTCTTTCAGCAGTTAATTCACCATTGTAAACAAAACACCATTTTTTATAATTTTGTTTCCAGTTTTTCTGATACTTTTCAAAATCTTCCTTTACCTTTAATTTAAAGGACCTTAAATTTTCTTTTTCTGGAGAGTATATTGAAATGATGGTGTCTTGATTTAATATTCCATCACATCCCTTATCTCTTTTATCTTTAACGACCTGAAAATCTTGTCCAAATTTTTTTAAGAGAAGGTCTTGACAAAATTTTTGGAAGGAAGACTCTTTTCTAACTTCTATTCTTTTTTTAAATTGATTTTTTAATATCTCATCCATAATTAAATTAAGAAAAACTGTTATAAAAAGTTATCTTAGGTTGGATTTATTTTGGTCTAGTGGATTATATTTAATTTCAGTCAACCCCACACATGACCTCTTTTTCCTGATTTTTTAACAGCCTCAATTTCTCAACTTCTAACTCGAGCTTTTTTATTTCCAAAAGTTTATCTTTCTCATTTTGGGCTGAGGGATTTGAGTTTTGTATTTGTGGTGTTTGGATTGGTGGGGTTGTGTAGCCATTAGGATAGGGGCTGAACTGATGATTAAATGCTTCATTAATTGCTTTAGTTCTTTGAGTGTCGCTGATTCTAGCATAAATCTGGGTGGTTGTGACTTGGCTATGGCCAAGGAGATCAGAGATTGTGTAAATATCAACCCCTTTGTCTCTTAGATATGTGGCATAGCTGTGACGGAGGGTATGGAAATAATATTTATGCCTGATGATTATTTTTGATTGCTTTTTTCCATTGATTCTTGTTTTAAATTCTATTTCTCTTTCTGGGATTAAAAGATTTGCTTGTTTTAGGGTATGTTTAAATTGCTCTCCTAAACTTTTTTTACGAATATGTGAGTCAGGGGATTTATCAGATGGAAAAAGCCATTTACCTCCTTGGATAATCTCTAACCATTTTTTTAATGGGCTTATGAGCTGAGGAGGAATAGGTACATATCTATCTTTGCCATAACCAGAGAATTTTCTTCTGCTATTTTTGCCATCAACTACTTTTAATCTTTGTTTAACAAGATCAACATCTTCAATTTTCATGTTGCATATTTCTGAAATTCTTAATCCACAGAAAAAAGCAAGAGCTGTTGCCATTGCTACTTTAGGCCTATCCATTGCATCAAAGAGCTGGATGATTTGCTCAACATTAAATACATCTGGTAGTTTGCTTTTATGTGACATTTTATAAACCTCTTGTAATTGTTCTTAATTCTTCTATCATCATTAAACCTGTATTGCTTGCTTTTACTCGTCTTCTGTTAGCTGAAATTTGAAAAGCTTTTTTCATGCTTAACTGGCCATTTTCTAGTTTTTCTTTAACATCAGATGGAATTCTAGTAGCTATAAACCAGCGATAAGTAGTTGATGGAGAGAGATTGTGTTTTAGAAGATATTCATAAAGAACTTTTTCATTAAATGTAAGATCTCTGTAGCCCTTCCAACCTCTTCTGCCGAGAGGAACACCTTTCTTTTTATGAGAAATATAAGTTCTAATTTTGCTTAACATTGAGATAAGCTTATCACCCTCTACTTCTGGAAGAATTGTTTTTATGTCTTGTTTTATCTCGTTAACCTTATCAAAAATACTTCTTTTCTTGCCATTCTCACGAATGTGAGTGTTTCCTATCCTATCATAACTCATTTTTTTCATACTCAAACAAAGTTGAGTTTCTTTTTATTTCTTGTAATTTTTTTGTAAGTTTTTTACATAGAAAGAGCGTTTTTATGGAAAATCTCCGCAACACTTACCTGTGCAAATTCCAAATAAAATTCCTAAACAAAGAAACAATAAAATTTCAAATAACATTTATCTAAATAGTTTTATAAAGAATATATTGTTTGTTGTGATACAATGGATATT
>JAFCDI010000001.1 GCA_017609755.1 Candidatus Pacearchaeota archaeon | reverse complement strand
ACTTGAGTGGAAATCCATTCATAATTGTTCCATTTGCATTTATTGCTTGGAAAGATAGTTTTGTGGTTTGATTCTCACTTCTATTTGCATCTTCTCCATTTCCTGCTAAATAATGCATCTCAATATAATCTTTAGTAATAGTGTAACTATCAATAGAAGATTCGTTTGTTGTTCCTGAATTATCAGTTGCATTAAAGAAGTAATAGTTTGTGCCTATATCTGCACAAGCTGTATTTCTTGTAAAATTTAAAACTTGATTTCCTCCAGTAACATTGCTATAAACTTGTGTTCCTATTTGTTCCCATGGTCCTGTTTGTGAAAGACTATTCCAAGCATATACAGTAATATTATTTGTTGCAGTTGTATTTACTGTCACATTTAAGGTCACTGTTGTTCCTCCCCACTGAGCTGATGAAGGATCTTGTAAGATGTCAAAGAAATTTATCTTTTCGGTTTCTACGTCTAAAACTTCAAAACTATCTGTTCCATCTGTTTGTTCTTCTATTTCTTCAGTTAAGTTATTAACCATTTTAATTTGATAGAACCATGTACCTACGTCACTAGAAGTAAAATTTTTTAACCATTCATATTGTTCATCAATGCAATTAGTACATCTTGTAGCAGTTATATTTATACACTCATTTGAATCACTACAATCTGTAAATCCTCCTCCTCCTTTTTTTAATTCTAAATGAATGTCCATTGGAAGAGTATCTCCTGAACTTGCTCTAACTGAAAAATTCCAATTCTTTGTGTAATAATAATCTGAATTTGGAGTTACATTTTGGCTAATTAATTTTCTTAGAGGATTAATATAAAATACTCCATTTGTTAAATTTTCTTGTGTGAAATTATCATAATGGTCTGTTATGTTTGTGTACATAGAAACATTATACCATCCAGATGTTGTAGAAATTGTGGTGTCATATACACATCTATAAGCATTAGCACCAATCTTTGTAATTCCTTGTGTTTCATTATCACACACTAAGCCATTTGTAGGGGTGTTATTTGCATTGTATATTATTGTTGGCTCTAGAGGATCACCACAATCATCTGTTACAGAACCTAAAAAAGTTATTGAATCTTCTTGAGTGAAATTTTGAGTATTATCTGGAGTACTTATTAAAGGAATTATATCTCCTCTTATTGATACATTATTTACTGTGGATGTAATTGATTTGTAATAGTTATTTGGTGGTATACTTGCTTTCCAGGATTGATCTCCTATAAGATATTTATTTGGAGAACATGTTGGGTCAAAATAATAAACACTGTGTCCTGTTGAATTAGATTCATTATTTACAGCCGTTCCATAATTTGAACCACTATAAGTTACTTCAAATGAAACATTTGTGTTATTAATTAATTCTTTTTTATCTGTGTCATTAATTTGCATAATGAATTTTTGAGTTTGAGTTCCAGAACGATTTGCTATTGTATTATTTCCTAAAATATAAATTATTTCTGCATCATCTTTTTCAATTGTGAATGATTGTGTCACATAATAACTTCCATTGGTGTTTGTTGCATTAAATCTATATTGTGCATCAGAAATATTTTCTCCTGTTAAATTGTCAATATAAAAATAAAATCTATTTGAAGTTGTACAAGGACCTGTACAAGTTTGTGATTGAATCAAATTAAAACCATTTCCAGTGTCTAAAAGAAGTTGCAAATTAATATCTCCATAATTCCATCCATCATTAGGATTACTTGTATTTACAGCAAAAGTCCAATTGTGTCCCCAACCATCTGTAATACCAGAAGTGCTTTCATCTACTGTTTCATCATCTAAATTTGGAGCTCCTGTAGCAGCTTCTACATCTGTTACTGAAAATTGACAATCATTATCTGTATCTAAGCATTCATTAGTTGTGGTTCCAGCACTTGAAGGATATCCAGCAGTTATTCCATATCCGGCATTATCTGTTGCTATAAATTTAAACTCCCAATCGCCTATATCTCCTGAATCAAAATCACTTACATAAAAAGTAAGCTTTTCTTGAGCACAATTATTACAATATTGAGAGTTTCCTTGTTGAGACCAACTTCCTCCAATTTGTCTTACCCATAAAGTCACAGTGGTATTTGCATTAGGATTTGTAACATTAATTGTAAACGTAAATGTATTAGTATAATCTGCACTTTCAATATCAACATATGCATCATAGATAATGGGAATCCAACACCAATCATATATTATATCAAAAACATCAATAACTCCTGCAACTTTTCCTGAACCTCCTCCAGGAGCAACACATGTTCCAGAATAGTTGTATTTATTGTCATTAAATCTTCCATCAGTTATACTACAAGTTGTTGGGCTTCCACCTGTTCCACACTCTGTTCTTGGCCCTAATGTTCCTGTTAAACTTTCATTTAAATATGCTAAATATCTCGAAGTTGATGAATCATCTTCAATTTGACAATATAAACCTCCTGCTGAGATAGGATCTGTTCCAACATTTAGATATCTTGCATAACTATATAAGGAAACTATGTCGCAACTTTTATTTCCTGGACAATCATATGAATCATATTCATTATGTCCTGTTCTATTCCAATAAGGATAAGTGGTTTGACTAGCTGATTTAGAACCTACAGCAGCCCAAAGAATATTGTCTGAAAATTCCTCACATGTAAGATTTCCAGAATAATATTGTTCTGATTTTGTTCCTTCTTTAAGAAGATAAGCAGAAGTCTGGTTTGGAAGAA
The DNA here is from genome assembly GCA_017609755.1 of Candidatus Pacearchaeota archaeon. Taxonomy (GTDB): domain Archaea; phylum Nanobdellota; class Nanobdellia; order Pacearchaeales; family GW2011-AR1; genus JAFCEV01. Next base: position 73,644 of record JAFCDI010000001.1, on the reverse strand, counting down.
GAAATAGAGTCAAAACTACTAAAGCTAGACAAATAAAAATAAAACTTGTTATTCCAATTATTTTTGCTCCCTTATCCCTAAATAAATCAAACAATTCTTTTTTCTCCTATAAATTTAGTTATGTCTTCAATTACTTCTTCTGGATTTTGATTCAACACCTTTTTGGCTGTTGAAAATTCTAAAATTGGTTTGTCATCTGTTATTATTTCTGCACCTGCACCATAACTTTGCATTTGACTTCCTGTAAATAACAGTAGTTTAGAAAAATCTTCTCCAGATTTTAGATAAAGCCCCTTTAGATAGTTTTTATATTCTGTTGGAAGACAATTATAATTTTGATTTAGATTTTCTAAGTTAATTTCTTTTTTAGAACCAATTAAGATTATTTGAGATGTATTAAATCTTACAGGAGTTTCTTCTGTTGACTTTATATTTGCAAAAGCAACATTATATGGAAATACAGATTCAAATGTTGCATAAAATGATTTAAAATCTTCAGAAGACATTTGGTATATAGGAACCCATTGAACATATAATCCTCCTTCATTCAAATGTTCTTTAGCCAATTCAAAAAATTCTTTAGAAAATAAAAAAGTTGAAAAAGATTGCCAAGGATCAGAAGGTTCAGGAATTATTAAATCATATTTTTTATTTGTTTTTAATAAATAGTTTCTTCCGTCATCTATTATTAATTTATGATGAGGATTTTCTAACACATTTAAATTAAATATATTAAAATATTTGGTAGCTTCTAATATCTCTTTTTCTATTTCAATTGTAGTTACATTTAGATGTTGTGATAATTGTCCAGAAGTTGTTCCTGTTCCTAAACCAATAACTAATGCATTTTCACTATTGTTATTTATTAAAATTGGAAGATATGCTAAAAGATAATTAACTCTTAGGTCAGTTATTTCTGAACTTCCTTGACCTTTTCCATTAATAAACAAAGCATATCCTTTTCCAAATAAATTTCTAACAGTTATTGTTGCATGTAATCCTTCTTCATAATAAACAACTTCTCCTAAATTCTTTTGAATATCTGATATTCTATAAAAACCTCCAGAATGCATTTGTTGGATACTATAATTTCCAAATAATGCGAGAATCAAAAATATAATTAGAATAATTGGAATTGTTTTTTTGAATAATCTTTTATTTATAACAAATAAAATCCAAAAACCTATAATTAAATTAATTACTCCCGCAAAAATTATACTCCCTTTTATTCCTAATAAAGGAATTAATATGAATCCTGCAGAGAAACTTCCAATTATTGCTCCTAAATTATTAGCAGAATAAATTTCTCCTACTCCTTTTCCTATTTTATTTTTTGTATAGTATTTCGCAACGATAGGAAAGGTGGCTCCCATAAGTGTTGTTGGAACTAATAATACAATGAATACAAGCAGAAATTGCACTATTTCAAATAAATAGAAATTAGTGTGTAAATAATATATTGCATTATAAATTTTTGGAAGAACATTAAATATGCTTAATAATAATATTCCATATAATCCAATCCCTATTTCTATAAAAGCATATCTTTTTGGAAGATTTCTTTTATTATCCAATTTTCTTGAAATTATATATGAACCTAATGCAAGGCCTCCCATAAATACTGCAAAAATTATTGATATTGTATAAATAGTAGAACCTAATAAAAATTGTAGAGGTCTTATCCAAGCCAATTCATAAATTAGCGCAGCTATTCCTGAAAATATAAATGCAATTAACAAAACTTTTCTAGAATCCATATTCTCCCCTCTTTTTAATTGAATATAAAACAATTATAATTCCAATACTAAGATTCAGACAAGCTGTAAAAATAGATGTGGTTTTTATTCCTAGTAAAGGAATTAAGACAAATCCTGCTGCTAAAGGTCCTAAAAAAGAACCAAAGGAATTACAAGAATATAATCTTCCAATGTCTCTTCCTGTTTTTTCAAATCTTACATAGATTCTATTAACTACTGGCCAAGTTGCTCCAAAGAGAGTTGCTGGAATTATTATTACTAAAAATAAAAGTAGGAACTGAATGAATTGGATTCCAGAAATATCTGTAATAGGAAGATAAATTGATGGAAGAATCTTAAATAATCCTAAAATAATTATTCCATATAAACCAATTCCCAATTCTATTAAACCAAATAATCTTAATGGATTTTTTGAATTATCTGCAATATTTCTTAATAAATATGCTCCTAAGGAAAATCCAGCTAAAAAAGTTGTTAGAATTGTAGATGCTGCATAAATAGTTGAACCAAATATTAATTGAAGGGGTCTTGACCAAACTACTTCATAAATCAAAGCAGTCATTCCAGAAATCATAAATGCTATTAAAATAAATTTATTAATTCTCATTTTTTCCTCCTTCTAAATAACATAGATTATAACTTATTTCAAAAACATCTGTTATTACATATTGGCCTCCATAAATTTTTATTCCATAGCAATCAATGTACTTTTTGTCCACAAAATTTTTAATTTCACAATTCTCATTTTTTCCACAATAATCTTTGTTTTTTTGTTCTTCTCCTAATAAATGTTCATTTGCAAGATATTGTAAATATTCTCCTTTTTTAGGAGAATTACAAGTAGATTTTTCTGATTCTGAGATTTGTACATATCCTTCAGCTTCTTGATTTTTCCCTCCAAAAGATAGAAATCTTGTTTTAACTTTTATGTTTTCAATGAAACAATCTGAAACTTTTAAATCAGAACAATTGTGTTTTGGATACCAAATTTCATAATTTAAAGAACCGAATTCTTCTAAACTATATCCACTTGACCATAAAACTTGTTCTGTGAATTCTTCACAAATTAGGTTTGAAGGAAGGGTTTCGTTTGTTGAATTTATTTCTAAAGTTCCATTAGATTCAATTGTGATATTTGTTTCTGGAATTTCTAATTCTTTTTCTATAATTTCTATTTTTTCTTTTGAAATCTCCATATCCTCTGTTAAAATCTCAATTGTTCCATTTTCTTGAATTTTAATTTGAATTTCAGCTGAAGAAGGATTTAAATATTGACTAGGCAAGCCCCAGAAATCTACTTGCACAGAATAAATTCCAGGGCTGGCATTATAAAGGTTGAAATTTGGTTTAGTATAACCTTGAGAATTGATTTTTTCAGTTACTAGAATTGTTTGATTTATTTCAACAGTTAATTTTTTATCTGGAAGAATTGTTCCATTATCTAATTTTAAATAAACTTCAATTCCATTGTTATTTTCAATTGAAATAATTGTATTCATCCAAACTTCTATTTCAATTGTTTCTTCTAAAACTGAATTAAAATTTCCTTCATCAATTATAGAACCTGTTATTGTTAAATTTCCAACAAGTATTGCAGAAGAAGTTAAAACAATTAAAGAAATTATTGCTGCTGCTATTCCACTTTGTGCTTTTGAATTTAAGTTTTTTTTCATTTAATAATACACTCCTATTTTAATTTCATTAATTCCTGATAGAGTTGAGTTAGAAGTTGAGACCTTTATTTTAGATTCAAATGAATTGTTTGGAGATAGTTTTTCAAATTCTTCTTGACTTTTAGAAATTAATTCAAATCCAGAAGGAAGAAACCAATTTACTAAAATTGAATTTATTTCTAAATTTCCTGTATTTGTAATAGTTGCTGTTAAAGTAATTGTATCTCCTCTTGTAATTTTCTCAGGATATTGAATTTCAATATCTATATTTGCAGAATCCTCAACTTTTTTATCCTCTTTAACCAAGCCATTGTTATTAGTAGAATTATCTTCATTAATTATGCTCTCATTTTTTGATGTTTTTTCAAGAGATTCTTTAAGAGTTTCATTTATTTCAGGCTCTGGAATTTCTTTTTCATTAGATGTTTGTTTTTCAATTAAATCCTGTTCAACAACATCACTAACAATTTCTTTTAGAGGTTGTTTAGAACTAGAATTGTCTTTAGTGGAGGTTGCATTTTCAGAAGCATAAATTCCAACTGGAATTAAAAGAATTATAATCGCAATTAAGAAAATTAAAATTATTTTTTGTATTCTTCCTCTTTTGTCTTTAAAAAGATTCATTCTTTTTTACTCCCTTTATTTTCAGTAAAAATTTCTTTAATCCACCAAATCCAAACTCCTTTTCCAGGGCCCACGAATTTTCCTTTTATAAGGCCTTCTCCTCTAAGATTTGTTAGTCTATAGAATAATTTTGTTCTTGTAACATTAGGAATAATCTTTTCAATTGCTTCAGATATTTCTTTTGTTTCTAAGGGTTCACCTGCTTTTTTTATAGTATCTAATGTTGCCTTTGAAATAGGATCAATCATAAATTTTCAACCTCTTGAAAAATAAAAGAAATATTCATTTATAAATCTATTTATGGATTAATCGGTGTATTAATATGTTTATGAAGTAGTGGATAACAAAAGTTTTAAATAGTTTATTGTAGTACCTAATGAATATTTGAAATATTTAAGATGGTTTTTATTGTTAGAAAAAAAATTCATGGAAAGAATTATTTTTATCTTAGAGAATCTAAAAGAGTAGATGGAAAGGTTAAGTCAATTGATTTAGGATATTTAGGAAAGACTCGGGACGAGGCTGAAAAAAAATTAAAAGAAAGATTAAAAAAGAACTCTGTTCAAGAAATAAAAATGGAAAAGAAAGATGACAAAAAAATAGAGATAGGAAATAAATTAGATGAGATAAATAAAATTTCTTCAACAAAAGGTTTTTTCTTTCAAACAGCAGAATTATATGGAGGAGCAGCTGGATTTTATACATATGGGCATCTTGGAAAAGCTCTAAAAAATAATTGGGAAAATTCTTGGAGAAAATATTTTTTATTTTTATCTGAAAATTTTCATGAAGTTCAGAGTAACAATATTCTTCCTGAAGAGGTTTTTAAAGCATCAGGACATATAGAAAATTTTAATGATCCTATGGCAGAGTGTAAAAAATGCCATTTTAGATTTAGAGCAGATCAATTTTTAGAAGATATTGGAATGATAGATACAGAAGCTCTCACAATTGAACAAATAAATTCTGAAATTAAAAGCAGAAATTTAAAATGCCCTAAATGCAGAGGAGAGATTTCTGAAATTAAACAATTTAATATGATGTTTTCAGTAAATGTTGGATTTGATGAAGAGAAATCTTATTTAACTCCTGAAACAGCCCAAGGAGCTTATATAACTTTTATGGATGAATTTAAGGCGACAAGAGGAAAACTTCCAATGGGTTTGGCAATTATTGATAAAGCATATAGAAATGAAATTTCTCCAAGACAAATGTTTTTTAGATTGAGAGAATTTAGTCAGGCTGAATTACAGATTTTTTTTGATTCTGATAAAATAGAAGAGCATGAGAAATGGAACGACGTTAAAAATAAGAAGCTTAGAATTAAATTATCTAAAAAAGAAAATATTGAAGAGATAACTTGCGAAGAAGCCAATGAAAAGTTAAAACTTCCTAAATTTTATTTATATTATGCATTAAAAGTTCAGGAATTTTATTTGAAAATTCTAGAAATTCCTAAACAAAAATTTAGATTAAGAGAATTAAGTAAGGAAGAAAGAGCATTTTATAATAAAATTCATTTTGATGTTGAAATTGATTTTGATACTTTGGGCGGATTTAAAGAGGTTGCAGGAGTTCATTATAGGACAGACCATGATTTATCAGGACATGCTAAAGTCTCTAAGAAAAATTTAGAAGTTAGTTATGAAAATAAAAAAATTCTTCCACATGTTTTGGAATTAAGTTTTGGAGTTGATAGAAATATTTGGGCTTTGTTAGATGTTTTTTATGATGTTGGAAAAGAAGGAAGCATGTTTAGATTTCCCAAAAAAATAGCTCCTGTAAAAGCAGCTATTTTTCCATTAGTTAAAAGAGGAGATTTTGAAAAAATTGCTGAAGAAATTTTAAGAGATTTAAGAGAAGAATGGAATGTGGCTTATGACAAATCAGGAAGTATTGGAAGAAGATATGCGAGAAATGATGAAATAGGAACTCCTTTTTGTATAACAATTGACGATCAAAGTTTGAAAAATAAAGATGCGACTATTAGAGACAGAGATACCACTAAACAGATTAGAGTTAAAATTTCTGAGCTAGTAAATGTTTTAAAAGAATTAATTGAGAAAAATAAAAAATTTGAAGAAATATAACAAATCTCTAATAGACTCTTTTTTTATCGTCGGAAAAATTAATTCTTACTAAAAATTTTACCGAAGACTTTTTAAAGATTTTATTCTTAATATTATTAATTAAAAAGTGAGGTGGATAAATGCCAGCTAAAAAGAAAAAGGCAGTTAAGAAAAAACCTGTTAAGAAAAGGGCGCTAGTAAAGAAGAAGGTTGCTAAAAAGAAGCCTGTTAAGAAAAGGGCGCTAGTAAAGAAGAAGGTTGCTAAAAAGAAGCCTGTTAAGAAAAAGGTTGTTAAGAAAAAACTTGCCAAAAAGAAACCTGTTAAAAAGAAAAAGAAATAAATAGTAATTTTTTATTTTTTATTTTATTAATTAATTGTAAATATATTTGAAACAATTTAGAAAAATTCTTAAATTGTTTTATTTTATTTGTATTATGGAAAATTGTATTTTTTGCAAAATAATTAAAGGAGAAATTCCTTATAATAAAGTTTATGAGGATGAAAAAATTCTGGCTTTTCTTGACATAAATCCTGTTAATTATGGACATGTTTTAGTTATTCCAAAAAAACATTTTCAGTGGTTTTATGAGGTTCCAGACAAAATTTTAAGTTATTTAACTATAAAATCAAAAGATATTGTAATTGCTCTTAAAAAGACTCTAAAACCAGATTATGTTGCTCTTTCTGTTGTAGGATTAGATGTTCCTCATTTTCATCTTCATTTGATTCCTCGTTGGAAGAATGATGGAATGGATAATTTTTGGCCAACAAAAAAGTATAAAGACAATGAAGAAAAAGAATATGCAGAAAAAATAAGAAAAGAGATTGATTAACTTATTTGTTATTTAAAAAGATTGAAAATGTCTCTGGAGGGATTTTAACCCTTTAGCTTTTTTTAATTTAGATATTTTTATATAGGAAGAACATAAGGGCAATGATTATAAAATTTTGATATCTTATTTATATTATGTTTAAAATAAACAAAAATTTCGCTATTTTTTATGGAATTTTGTTGGATGACGGCTCTTTAAGTTTAATTAGAAGAAATATGAAATTTATTACAATTTCTTCTTGCATTCATGATGATGGCTCTTTTGTTCATGAGATTATTGTTCCTATTTTAAGAAAATTAAGAGGAAAAGAAACTAATTTTAAATTAAGGCCAAAGTATGGAGTAATTGAATTTAATTTTACAGATGCTAAATTATTTGATTTTATGGCTTCTTTAGGGTTTCCTATTGGAAAGAAAGGAAACACAATTAATATTCCAAAATTATTTTATGAACGTAATTTGGTAAAATATGTTGTACAAGGATATTTTGCCGCTGATGGAAGTTTAGTACTAACTAAAAACCCTAATCTTTTATATCCTCGTTTAGAAGCTAGTTCAATATCTAAAAAGTTAATGAAACAAATTTGTAAATTCTTTAATGATTCTGAAATTAATTGTAAATTTTATGAAAGAAAAACTAAAGTTTGGAAATGGAAGCAACAGTATAGGATTCAATCTAATGGAAGGAAAAATCTTAAAATTTTCGCTAGAAAAATAGGTTTTATTAATCCCAAACATAAGGAAAGATTAAATCGATTATAATGGCTACACTGGGAGTTGAACCCAGGACCTCTAGCTCATGAGACTAGCGTTCTACCACTGAACTATGTAGCCAAAATTACTAGAATTAGTTAATTTAAAAGTTTTAAGGTTGATTTTTATTTTTCTGTTTTTTCTCTCTCACTAAAAATCCAGCCATACGATTTCTTAATTTTTTACTAGGCATTGTATTTCCTAATATTTTTTTATTTTTTTCAAAATCCTCTTCAAACTCTATTCCTTTTTCAATTAGTGCTTGTGAAGATCTTCTAATTGTTTTTGATTTTATTTTTCCCATTTTAAACAGAATTTAAATTGTTTTTTAAAGCTTTTTATTTATGTAATTTTGTAAATTTTAGATAGATTTCTTATTGCTCTTACAAAATTCATGAGTTTTTTTGAAGGTTCTCCAAGACTTAAAATCATATAAGGAAGTTCTTTTTCTGAAGCTTTTTTATATGCATTTAGTATTTCAGTTTCACCTATTCTTTTTTTATTATATGCAACTAGAATTTTTTCTGTTCCTCCATCAACTACCTTTAAAATTAAATCGGATTTACTAAAACCTTCAATATCAGAAATTTTAATTTCTTTTTTATCTAAAAATTCTTTTACTTTATTAAAGAATCTTTCATTTTTTTTATCATAAGCAGATGTTTTACGAGTTGTTTTTTTAGAAGTTGTTTTTTTAGAAATCTCTTTTTGGGCTTTTTTCTCTTTTTCAAAAATATCTAAATTTTTTTCTTCTTTTTTTTCTAAAATTTCCTCTTTTTTTATTTGTGGTTTTGAGTGTACAATTGGAGCAGCTAATCTAATTCCAGAACTTTTTTCTGTATAATATTTCCAAATTAATTTGTCTTTTTCTTCAAAAGGAATTGCGAAATCTTTTATTGCTCTTAATGCAACTCTAATAGCTGGCTCTTGTTGGAAATCAACTAAAAATTTATTTTTTTTAAGCAATTCAAATGCATCTCTTTCTTTACTTTTGAGATAGGATGCAAATTTCTCTAAAAGATTCTCTTGTCCTGGAATTAAATAAATAGGTGAACTTCCAACTTTCATATAGCTCATTCTTATTTTTTTTTCAGAAACTAGTTCAGAGAGAAAAGCAGAGGTAAATAAAATACTCATATTTATCTCACTTGAAATATGGACTGGAAGGCAAGGTCCTCTTCTTCTTAGAATTTCTAGTATTTTTTCTTTTATTTTTGATGTGTCTTGAGCAGGCATAGTTAATTCAAGAACAGCTAGATTATAAATATTTTTATAAATTAGAATAGACTATAGAAAATATGTCAATTTTATTGGTGATAATTTGGATTTTGGCAACATTTGCAATTGGTTCTGTTGCAGGAATCTTAGGAAAGAGATATGGGGTAGAGTTTCCTATTGCTTTTGTAGCTTCTTTAGTTGTGATGGCCAATATTTTTGCAAATAAAATTGTTGTTTTTGGTCCTTTAACGGTTCCAGCATCAGTAATTGTTTTTTCAATGACCTTTTTTATTACAGATATAATTTCTGAAAAATGGGGAAAATCTAAAGCAAAAAAAGCTGTTTGGGCAGGATTTTTTGCAAATCTTGTTTTAATAATTTCTGTTTATATTGTTCTTGCTTGGGAATCTGCATCCTATGCTTTAGAAATTTCTGAAATGTTTTCAAAAATTCTTGCTTTAACTCCTAGAATTGTAATTGCGAGTTTTCTTGCATATATTGTTAGTCAAAATCACGATGTTTGGGCATTTCAATTTTGGAAAAAAAAGACAAAAGGAAAATATCTTTGGTTAAGAAATAATGCCTCAACAATTGTAAGCCAATTTATTGATTCTATAATTTTTATAACAATCGCATTTTATGGAATTTTTCCAATTTGGCCTCTTATTTTTGGGCAATGGGTTTTGAAAATATTAATAGCTCTTATTGATACACCCTTTATGTATGCCACAATTTGGATTATGGATAAAATTAAGAAAAAATAGAAATCTTTTTAAGATTATAATTTCTAAAGATTAAGATAAAATTAAAAAATCTAAGGCTTTAACCATCTAATTTCATAATAAGTAATGCTGTTTTCTTCGTCTACTATTGCTAGAAGTAAATTTTTTCTTGTTGAATGAGCAACTCTATTTTTTGCAGAAAATTCATGCCAAGTGATTTTATTTGTCTCAGAATCAACAAACACAATCCATTTTGCATGCTGTTTTCCTATTTTTGCTCCTTTTTCATAAACTCTAAAATCTGCTCCAAATTTTAAAGCGGTTTTTACTAAATAACCTTTTTCTCTTAAATTTCTAAATACAGGATATTTTAGTTGTATTCTTTTATCAATTCTTCTAAATTTATTTAGTAGTTCTTTTGTTGAGAGTTTTTTTGAACGGAAATTAATCTCCATTTTTCCTTTTTCTAATAAATATAGAGTTTCTGCTAAAGAATACTGGATTTTATCATCTATTATTTCTCCGAAACTACTTTTTTTATGAAGAAATTTTGCCTCAGAAGTATTACTTGAAACAATTTGTCCAGTTAAATGAGCAATTATCTTTTTCATGCTATTATTAGTATAAGACAATATTTAAAAGTTGCTGAGTTTTTATTTTCTCATGGAAATAGATTTTAAAAAAATTGAATCCAAATGGCAGAAAAATTGGGAAAATAAAAAAATCTTTGAAGTTAAGCAACAAAGTAAAAAAAAGAAGTTTTATATTTTAGAAATGTTTCCTTATCCTTCTGGTTCTGGATTACATATGGGGCATGCTTTTAATTATGTTATTGGAGATATTTGTGCTCGATTTAAAAGAATGAAGGGATTTAATGTTCTTTATCCTATGGGATATGACTCTCTTGGATTACCTGCTGAAAATGCAGCTATTAAAGTTGGAATTTCTCCAAAAAAATATACAGAGAATTCTATTGAAAATTTTATAAGACAGCAAAAATCTCTTGGATTAAGTTATGATTGGAGCCGAATGCTGAAAACTTCTGATTCTAGTTATTATAAATGGGACCAGTGGATTTTTCTTAAAATGTATGAAAAAGGATTGGCTTATAGAAAAAAAGCACCTGTTAATTGGTGTCCTCAATGCAATACTGTTTTGGCAAATGAACAAGTACACAATGGAAAATGTTGGAGACATGAGAATACTGAAGTTCAGATTAAAAATTTAGAGCAATGGTTTTTTAAAATAACAGATTATGCAGAAGAATTAAATGATAATTTAGATAATCTTAATAATTGGCCTGATGAGGTAAAATCCATGCAAAAACACTGGATAGGAAAAAGTTCGGGAGTTGAAATTTTATTTGAAATTAATGGAGAGAAATGGCCTATTTTTACAACACGTCCAGATACAATTTATGGAGTTACTTTTATGGTTATTTCTGCTCAACATTCTAAATTAAATAATTTAGTTACAGCAGAACAAAAAGAAGAAGTTGACAATTTTTTGAAGAAAATAAAAACAACTAGTAAAAAAGATTTGGGAAATTTAGAAAAAGAGGGAGTATTTACAGGCTCTTATGCAAAAAATCCAATTAATGGAGATGAAATTCCAATTTGGATTGGAAATTTTGTAGTTGCTGATTATGGCAGTGGAATGGTAATGGCTGTTCCTGCACACGATTTTAGAGATTTTGAATTTGCAAAAAAATACAATATTTCAATTAAAGAGGTTATTAAGGGAGGAAATGTAAAAGAAAAAGCCTATGTTGAAAAAGGAACTTTAATTAATTCAGGAAATTTTAATGGACTTGAAAGTGAAAAAGCAAAAGAAGAGATAATTAAATATCTTAATAAGAAAAATTTAGGAAAAAAAGCAACCCAATATAAATTAAGAGATTGGTTGATTTCAAGACAGAGATATTGGGGAACTCCTATTCCAATCATTTATTGCGAAAAATGTGGAGTGGTTCCTGTTCCTGAAAAAGATTTGCCTATAGAATTACCAGATAAAGTTGAATTTGGAAAGGGCAACCCTTTAGAGACAAACGAAAAATGGATTAAAATTAAATGTCCTAAATGTAGAGGAATTGCTAAAAGAGAAACAGATACTATGGACACTTTTGTTAATTCTTCTTGGTATTTTTTAAGATATTGCGATTCTAAAAATCAGAAAAAAATATTTGATGAAAGAAAAGTTAGATATTGGATGCCTATAGACCAATATATTGGTGGAAAAGAGCACGCATGTATGCATTTGATTTATTTTAGATTTTATACAAAATTTCTTAGAGATTTGGGATTATTGAATTTTAATGAGCCTGTTTTAAATTTATTTAATCAAGGAATGTTGCATGGAGAGGATGGTTCTGTTATGTCTAAATCAAAAGGAAATGTTATTTTGCCAGAGGAAGTTTCTGAAAAATATGGAATTGATACAGCTAGATTTTTTTTAGTTTCTATGGCTTCTCCAGATAAAGATATTGATTGGAGTGAAAAAGGAATTTCAGGAGCATTTAGATTTATAAAAAGAGTAATGGAATATTTTAATAAAGTAAAAATTGGAAAAGCAGATACAAGAATTGAGAGTAAAATTAATAAATGTATTTTAGAGATTGAAGAAAATATTTCTAATTTTAAATATAATTTAGCCGTAATTAAGTTAAGAGAACTTTTTGATGCTCTTCCTTTAAAAACTTCCAAGAATATTTTAGAAAATTTTCTAAAATTGCTTCATCCTTTTTGCCCGCATATTACAGAAGAACTTTGGCATAAACTAGGAAATAAAAATTTTATTAATCTACAAAAATGGCCTATTGCGAATAAGAAAAAAATAAAAGAAATTTTTGAAAAGCAAGATTTAGCAATTGATAAATTGATTGGAGATATTAACAATATTCTTAAATTAGTGGAGAATAAAAAGAAAATTTATGTTTATATTCTTCCAAAAGATAAGGAGATATATGATATTAATTTGATTAATCAAAGATTTTCAAAGAAAATTAATCTTTTTTTGGTTAATGATAAAAATAAGTATGATCCTTTAAATATATCCAAAAAAGCAAAACTCCAAAGGCCTGCAATTTATTTAGAATGAATTTTAAAAAATATTTCTTAATTTTTCTGTTTATTCTTTTAATTAATTTTGGAAGTGCTGGATTTTTTGATAGCTTTAATTCTTGTGGAGATGGAACAAAAATTGGAGAGTGTTCTAAAAATTCTCCTTATTTTTGCGACGAGAATGGAATTTTAATTGAGAAAGCATCTATTTGCGGATGTCCAAATTTAACTGAAATTCAAGGAAATTTATGTATTTCTCCCTATCAAGAAAATCCTAAAGAAATAAATTTAACTTACTTTTTCTCTGGAAAAGAATTTAATATTTCTATGATAGTTTATGAAAAAATGGCGAATTATCTTTTTTATTCTCCTGATTATCTTTTTTATTCAAATGGAGAAGAACCTAAAAAAGATGATTTTAAACTAAGAAAAATAAATGAAGAAAATCAGAGAATTCTATTAATGCCTTTAGTTATTAAAATACAAAATTTAGAAAAAAATACAGAAAATCAGGCTCGAATAGCTATAAGTCTTGTTCAAAATATTGAATTTGGATATTCAAATGAATCTCTTTCTGTAGGAGGATATTCGATTAATTATTCGAGATATCCTTATGAAGTTTTATACAATGAACAAGGGACTTGTGCTTCTAAATCAGAATTGCTTGTTTTTCTTCTTAGAGAAATAGGATATGAAACAGTGTTTTTTTATCATGAAAAAGAAAATCATGATTCAGTTGGAATAAAATGTCCTGAAGAATATGGATTTTTAAATACTAGTTATTGTTTTGTGGAGGCTACTGGGCCCTCTATTCTTGCAGATAATGAAAATATTTATTTGGGAGGAGAAAAATTAACTTCTTATCCTAAGATTATTAAAGCTTCTGAAGGAATTTCTTTGAAATATATGAGAGAGTATAGAGATTCAGAAATTTTAAAAGAAATGCGAAGAAGAATAGAGCAAAGAGGAGGACTTAATTTTTTTCAACATTTTAGTTTTAGAATTCTTCAAAGAAGATATGGATTATAAAAAAGAATTAAATACTAGTTTAGTCTAATATTTTTAAAAGGAGGAGAAATAAATGGCATTTACACCAGTAGAAATCATAGCATTGGTTTTATTAATTGTTGCAGCAATTAAGATGTTGGTTCTTTTAATTAATGGTAAAGCCTGGATGAATCTTACAAAAAGACTGTATAAAAAAGAGATAATCTTTAAGCTAGTAGTTTTCATCTTGTTGGTAGTTGTATTTTACTATTTAATTCAAGTCTTTACAGTTGTTGAAATCTTTGCAATTATGGCATTTGCAGCTCTTTTTATAGCAATAGGATTTGCAGAACCAATTAAGAAAATAATTCCGATCTATGAAAAACATATGAAAGATAAAACTTTATTCAAAACATATTGGCTATACATACTTCTTTGGTTGGCTTTAATGGTTTGGGTATTTATAGAATTATTTTTATAAGGACTTAATTTATTTTTTATTCTAATATTGCTTTAATACGCCTTATTCCTGCTCCAACTGACTCTTCTTTTATTATTTTAAATTTTCCTAGTTCACAAGTATTTTTTACATGAGGGCCTGTACAAATTTCTTTTGAAAAATTCCCTATTGAATAAACTGAAACTTTATCTCCGTATTTTTTATCAAAGATTCCACAAGCGCCTTGTTTCTTTGCTTCTTTTAAAGGCATTTCTTTTCTAATTACCTCGCAAGAATTTTGAATTTGAGCATTTACTAAATTTTCTATTTTTTCTATTTCTTCTTTTGTTAATTTTCTAGAAAAAGAAAAATCTAATCTCAATCTTTCTGGAGTTATGTTTGAACCTTTTTGAACTATTGAATTCTTTTTGAGTATTATCTTAAGAGCTTGTAATAATAAATGCGCTGCTGTATGCAATTTTGTTGTTGACTCTGAAGAATCCGCTAAACCAGATTTGAATCTTCCTGCTGTTGCTGTTCTAGAAATTTTTTGATGTTCCTTATTTGCTTTTTCAAAATCTTTTTTAGAGATTTTAATTTTTTGTTTTTGACACTCTTCTTCAATCATTTCAATAGGAAATCCAAAACTCTGATATAAAAGAAAACATTGTTTTCCAGAAAGTTCATTTTTATCTTTTGCAAATTTCTGAAACCTATTTAAACCTTTTTCTAATGTTCTTGAAAATCTTTCTTCTTCTTTTTTTAATTCTTCTAGAATTTTCTTTTTGTTTGTTTTTAGTTCTTCATAATTCTCAAATATCTTAAAAATTGGTTCTGCTATTGAAATTGTGAAATTCTTCATATTTAATTTTTTTCCATATCTAACTGCACGTCTAATTAATCTTCTTAAAACATAACTCTGTTCTGAATTTCCTGGAACAATTCCTTCTGCAAGTATAAATACTGAGGCCTTTATATGGTCTGCAATTATTCTCATAATCTTAGTAATTTCTTTATTTTCAGAGTATTTTCTTTTAGAGATTTCTTCTATTTTTTTTATAATAGGCATCCATATTTCTGTTAGATAGTTGTCTTCATAACCCTTTAAAATTGCTAAAGTTCTTTCTAAACCCATTCCAGTATCTACATTTTTTTGCTTAAGAAATTCTAGTTTTCCTTCTTTATTTTGAAAGTATTCCATAAAAACATTGTTCCATATTTCTATATTCTTAACAAATATTTCTGTGTCTGGGCCACAAGGCCCAGTCTTTCCTACTGGTCCCCACCAATTTTCCTTTTTTCCTAAGAATTCTATTTTTTTAATTCCTAAATCTTTCCAAATCTTTTCGGATTCAATATCTTTTGGAGAATTTTTATCTCCTTTAAAACAAGTAACTTTTATTTCTTTTTTTGGAATTTTTAGAATTTCTGTTAAAAATTCTAAACTATATTTAATTGAATTCTTTTTCCAATAATCTCCAAGGCTCCAATTTCCAAGCATTTCAATAAAAGTATGGTGGCAATTATCTCCTACCTCTTCTATATCTGTTGTTCTTATGCATTTTTGAATGCTAACTAATCTTTTTCCTAATGGATGTTTTTGTCCTAGTAAAAAAGGAACTAGAGGATGCATTCCCGCTGAAATGAAAAGAGCACTTGGATCATTTTCAGGAATTAGAGGAGCATTAGGAATAATTTTGTGGTTTTTTGATTTAAAGAATTTTAGATATTTTTCTATTAATATTTTTCTATTTATCATATTTATTTTAAGAAAGAAGAGTTTTAAAAATTATTTGATATTATTTTAGTTGCATTAATTTTTCTCGAATTTCTTGTAATTGTTCTTCTAGACTAGCATCATAAGGTCTTTTTTCTATTTTTTGTTTTGTTTTAGTATTTTCTTCATCCTCTTCTTTTTCTAGAATTTCAGGTATTTTTACTTTAGGAAGAGTTGTCTGAAGTTTTGAAATGTTTGATTTTAAATCTTTTAATTTTCTAGATGCTCTTAATTTGATTTTTAATTCTTCTGTTCTTAGAATTTTATGATTTTTTATGGCTTTTGCAATTTTTAATAAACCCATTTCAGAATTTAGAATATCTTTTTTAGATTGAAGTGCTTCATTGTAATCTAATTTTATGTGGATTACTTCTGCCATTTTTATTCTACTTTAGAAAAAATATCTCTATCAACTTTTTCAACTTGAATTTTAATTGATTGCATTTCTTTTTCCCACAATTCTAGTTCTTTTTCTTCTTCGTCCTTAAGCTTTTTAATATCTTTTAACATTGTTTCTATTTCTGAAATTTGTTTCTTTACTTTCTTAAATAAATCTAAGCTTTCTTCAAATTTATCTAATCTAATAAAGATAGGTTCTTGTTTTTGCATTTTTCTTGAAAATCTAGGAATTTCAGCAATTTCTCGAGTACTTGCTCCTAGAGACTCATTTAAAACTTCTTGAGGACTTTCTTCTGTAGAAAAAGTATATTTTTCTTGTTCATCTTCATCTGAAATATCAGGAATTTCTTGAACAAATTGTTTTTTGGGAGCTTTTGGCATCATTTGCGAAGAACTTGCAAAGTCATCTGCTTCAAAACTTCCCTCACCTTCTTTTCCCCCAGCTACAGCTTCTTTAATGCTATATTGAGAAAATTTATCTCCAGCTGAATTATTTGGATATTTAGGAAGTTGATGGATTGATTTAGAATAAAATTCAGAATTTCCATAGTCTTCTAATTCTGGAAGTTTAGGAAGTTCTGGTAAGTGTGGAAGTTCTTTAAAATTCTTTTCTTTACTTCCTTTTTCTTTTTTAAATAATCCCATCTTTTCTTTTAACTCTTTTTAACGGATGTTATTTAACATAGAGTTTTTGATATATATAAAATACAATATAGGTTTAAAAACTTTTATCTTTTTATAAAATTAACCGAAAGGTATTTATTTGGATTTTTTTTAATAAAAGGATGCTTAAAACATTTCTCAAGGAAGTAATAACAATTGTCGTCGGAAAACAGGCAGAAGACATAATTGATATGCTCGATGGAAAAAAATATGTAAACGAATTTATAATAGCAAAGAAGTTAGGAATTACAATTAATCAAACTAGAAATATTCTCTATAAAATAGCTGACCACGGATTAATTTCATCTATAAGAAAAAAAGATAAAAGAAAAGGATGGTATACTTATTTTTGGAAAATAGAAGTTTTAAAATCTTTAGAATTTTTGTCTGAAATAGTTTCTCAGAAAATAATTCAATTAAAAAATCAAGTTAAAAGTAGAGAGAGTAAAGAATTTTATGTTTGTTCTCAATGTAATATAGAAGTTAACCAAGAAAACGCTCTTTTGCACGATTTCACCTGCAATGAATGTGGAGAGGTTTATACTTTAAAGGACAACACTAAATTATTGCGGGAATTAAAAAAAGAAATCTCTAAATTAGAAAGCAAATTAAAACTTATTCAATTAGAGGTTAATAAGGAACAGGAAAAATTAGACAAGCAACGTTTAAAAGAGATTAAGAAAGAAGAGAAAGAAAAAGCAAGAAAAAAAGCAATTGCTGCAGCTAAAAGAAAAGCAACTCGAAAGAAACTGCAAAAAGAAAAATCAACTACAAAAAAGAAGATAGTTAAGAAAAAAGCTTCAGTAAAAAAGAAAGTTGCTAAAAAGAAACCTGTTAAGAAAAAAGCAACAATTAAGAAAAAGGTTGTTAAGAAAAAAGCACTAGTAAAAAAGAAGATAGTTAAGAAAAAATCAATTAAAACTTCTAAATCTTCTAAAAGAAAAAAATAAATGGTTAGAGTTTATAGAATTCCTGTTAAAGAAAAAAATAATTTTTTTAAAAAGCTTAGTTTAAATACAATTCTAATTTCAATCAATGTAATTTTATTTATTTTGTTTTCAATACTTCTTTCTACAGAGCTTTTATCTCTTAATTCTATTGCATTGCAACCTGCAAATATCTTTGCAGGAAAATATCTTTGGACTTTTTTAACTTCGATGTTTATGCATGCAAATTTTTTTCATCTTTTTGTTAATATGCTTTCTTTATTTTTTATAGGTTCTTTGATTGAAAGAATTTTGGGAAGAAAAAGATACTTAAGTTTTTATCTTATTTCTGGATTAGTTGCAGGATTGTTTTTTGTTTTATTCTCTTTGGTTTTTCTAGCTGATTTTAATGCTTATGCTGTTGGAGCTTCAGGTGCTTTATTTGGATTGGTTGGAATCTTAGTATTGTTGACTCCAAATCTTCCAGTATATGTAATGTTTATTCCAATTCCAATAAAAATCAAATATGCTGCTATAGGACTTTTAGTTGTTTTATGGTTAATTTCAATAACAACTAATTTAGGAATAGGAAATACCGCTCATTTTGGAGGATTGATTGCAGGAATACTTTATGGAATTTATCTGAAAAAAAGATATCCTAACAAAACAAGAGCAATTTCAAGGCGTTTTTCATAGAATGGCTAATAGAAAGAAACAATTTAATATTAAAGAAGAGTATAAAAATATTTGGAAATATCTAAGAGAATCTAAAAATTTTATTTATTTTTCTATTATTATCTTTTTTGTATCTTTTCTTTTAGCATTTATTTTTCCTGCTTCTGGAAATTTGTTAAATTACATTCTAGAATTAATAACAGATTTATTAGAAAAAACCTCTAAACTATCTGGATTTGAATTGATTTTATTTATCCTCCTTAATAATTTATCAAGTAGTTTTTTTGGAATGATTTTTGGATTTTTTCTAGGAGTCTTTCCTTTTTTAGCTCTTTTGCTTAATGGCTATGTTTTGGGATTTGTTTCTTCTTTAAGTATCGCAGAAAATGGTTTTTCTAGTTTATGGAGAATTCTTCCTCATGGAATATTTGAATTACCTGCAATTTTTCTTGCATTAGGAATTGGATTGAGGCTAGGCAGTTTTGTCTTTCAAAAAAAAGGTATAGATAAATTTAGATATTTGTTTGTAAATTCTATAAAAACCTTTTTATTAATTGTTCTTCCTTTATTGCTTATTGCAGCAATTATAGAAGGAACTTTAATATTTATTTTTGGAAACTAATCTTTTAAGTCAGTTATTCCAAGAATTATTAATAATAATCCAATAAAGAAAACTATCCAAATTAGCATTCCTTTAAAGACACTTATTGCAGCGTATCTAAATCCCCAAATATTCATTCCAGCAAGATAGATTGTAACAGCTACTAAAATTAATCCAGCAAGAATGCCTAACCACTTATTCATTGTATTTTTAATTGGAGTTTTTTCTTTAAAAAGATTTAGATTCTAAATAATATAAGTCTTATTAATTCCTGAATAAAGTTTTTATTTTAGATTTTTCTGCTTTGAAAAATTCTCTTGAAAATTCTTCTGCTTTTTTTTCATCAAATTTTTTGCAACTAAAAATGTCTATAAAAGCTCTATTTTCTATTTCATCAAAGTGAATAGTTATTGAAGATGTTTCTATAAGTTGTATTACAGAATATCCTCTTAATTTTCCTTTTCCAAATCTTTTTATTATGCTTTTTCCAAATCTTTTCATTTCAATAATTCTCCATTTTCATAGTTAATTACATATCTTTTTAAACTTAATTTTTTTTGAAAGTAATATGAAAGAAGTTAAACATTTAAAAATAGAAAATTCTATGAAAGTCTCTGATTTAGTTAGAGGGTTTTCAGGAGTTGGATTTGGAGCAGGAAAAATAGCTGAAGCAAGTTCTATAATGAAGCAAATGTTTGAGGATGGAAACTGTAAGATTTTTTTGGGAATTGCAGGTGCAATGGTTCCAGCAGGAATGAAATCAGTTATTCTTGATTTATTAGATAGAGTGGATGTTTTTGTTACAACAGGAGCAACTCTTACTCATGATTTAATTGAAGATTTAGGAGAGAAACATTATTTAGGAAGTGAGTTTGAGAATGATGAAAAGCTAAATAAAGAAGGAATTGATAGAATCTACAACATTCTTATGAAAAATTCAGTTTATGAAAAATTAGAGGATTTTTTTAGTGAAAATTATGACATTTTAAGAAAATGTGACAATATTAAGGATTTTTTATGGAAGTTAGGAGAACTTTCTCCTGGAGGAGGAATTCTTAAGAAATGTTATAAAAAAAAAATACCGATTTTTTGTCCAGGTATTGCAGATTCAGGACTAGGGCTTATGATGTGGGGAAGAATTGCAGCAGGAAGAGGAGAAACAAATATTGATGTTTTTGGAGATATGAATGAAATAATTGATTTTTCTTGGAAATCAAAAAAAACTGGAGTGATTTATGTGGGAGGAGGATTGCCAAAAAATTTCATTCAACAATCTTTACAATTTTCAAAAGGAGCTGATTTTGGAATACAAATAACAACAGACAGGCCTGAACCAGGAGGAAGTTCTGGAGCACCTTTAAGAGAAGGAATCTCTTGGGGAAAAATGAAAAGTCAAGCAAATTTTGTAGATGTTTCTTGCGATGCAACAATAGCGCTCCCTTTAATCTACTCTTCTATAAAATAATTTTTAAGAATTATTTCTACTAAAAACTTATATATTCTTAGCCTTTCTTTTTTCTATGGAGAAAAATAAATCAACTAAAAAAAGTTCTAAAACTTCTAAAAAGAAAAAGATAAAAGAAAAAGATTTTATAGATGTTCTTAAAATGTTTGCGCCTGGAACTTCAATACGAACTGCTCTTAATGATCTTTTAAGAGCTAGAATGGGTGCACTTATTGTAGCAGATAATGGAAATTTAGAAAAAATTGTTGAAAAAGGATTTAGAATCAATTCCAAATTTAGTCCTCAAAGATTAGTTGAATTAGCTAAAATGGATGGAGCAATTATTTTATCTGGAGATTTAAAAAAGATTCTTCATGCAAATACTCTTCTTTCTCCAAGTTCAAGCATAAGCACAAAAGAAACTGGAACAAGACATAAGGCAGCAGATAGAACATCAAAACAAGCTCAAACTCTTGTTGTTGCTGTTTCTGAAAGAAAAAACAAAATAACTTTGTATTATAAAGATACTTCTTATGAATTAGACGAAAGTTCTGAAATTATTAGAAGAGCAACAGAAACTTTACAAACTCTTGAAAGACAGAAAGAAATATTTAATGATGTTTTAGACAATCTAAATGCATTGGAGTTGAAAAGAATAGTCACAATAAATGATGTTTCTTCTGTTTTACAAAGGTTAGAAATTATTAAAAGAATTTCAGGAATTATTAAAAGATATTTGGCAGAACTAGGAAAAGAAGGAATGGTGATTAATATGGGATTAAAGGAAGCAATAAAAAATATAGATAAAGAAGAGAAAATGCTTCTTAAAGATTATTTTTCTTCTAATCCTTCTTTTGCATCTAAACTTTTGAGTAGAATGGATTTTGATTTTTTATTAGAACCAATGAATATTTCTAGAATGCTTTTTGAAGAGCTTCATGACAAACCCATCTCTCCAAAAGGAAAGAGAATTCTAAATAAAACAAATCTTTTAGAGAGACATATAACTTCCTTAATCAAGAAATTTAAAAGATTAGATAAAGTGCTTTTGGCAAGTGATGAAGAACTCTTGGAAGTTTTGGGAAACGAAGGATTGGTAACTTTTTTTAAAGAAGAAATATACAATTTAAGAGAGAAAATAAGAATGGGAAAGAAAATTTAAATGTTGACAGCAAATCAGATTAAAGAAATTAGAGTTCATCTAGAAAAAGCACAGAATCCTTTATTTTTTTTTGATAATGATAATGATGGGCTTTGTTCTTTTCTTTTGTTACAGAGATATATTGATAAAGGAAAAGGTTTTCCAATAAAAACTTCTCCAGAATTAACAGAAGATTATTTTAGAAAAATTAATGAATTAAAGCCAGATTATCTTTTTATTTTAGATCAGCCAGAGGTTTCTGAAGGATTTTTTAAGAGAGTAAGAGAGATTAATCTTCCAGTTGTTTGGATAGACCATCATAATATAGATAGAAAAAAAATTCCTAAATTTGTAAATTATTATAATCCTGTTTTTAATACAGAAAAATCAAATGAGCCTGTTACTGCTCTTTGCTATCAAATATCAAATAAAAAAGAAGATAGATGGATAGCAATTGTTGGATGTATTTCTGATAAATTTGTTCCAAAATATTATTTGAATTTTAAAAAGGATTTTCCAGATTTATCTGTGAGTTCTGAAGATGCTTTTGAAATATATTATAATTCTCAAATTGGAAAAATTGCAAGAATTTTTTGTTTTGCTTTAATGGATAGAACAACTAATGTAATTAATATGTTGAAATTTCTTAGAAAAGTTAAATCTCCTTATGAAGTTTTAGAAGATAATTCTCAGACACACTCTATGCATAAAAGATTTAGAGAACTATACTCAAAATATCAAAAATTAATTGATAAAGCAAAAAAACAAGCTAATACTTTTGAAAAAATAATTTTTTTTAAATATAGTGGAGATATAAGTATGAGTGCAGAAATTTCTAATAAGCTAAAATATCTTTTTCCTGAAAAAATAATTGCTGTTGCAAAAATTTCTGGTTCTAGAGTAGGAATATCTATAAGAGGAAAAAATATTAGAGAACCTGTTCTTAAAGTACTTGAAAATTTTGAAGGAGCTACTGGAGGAGGACACGAAGCAGCGGTTGGAATTCAAATAAGTTTTAATAATCTGGATAGATTTCAAGAAGAATTAATTAAAGCTTTAAAATAGAAAAATATAAAAATAAGAATTTCTTAATTATTCTATGAATGATGAGTGGAAGTTTAAGCCAATGTCTAGAAATTGCTTAGTCTACACTCTGATTAAAAACATTCCAATTTAATTCAGGTATCTCTCTTGCGCCTGAATTGAATTGAACTTTCTTCTTAGTAAATTCAGGCCCAAGATACTTCTGTTTTAAATTGGGAATTTAATAAAATGGAGTCCCAAAAGAAAATGGAGCAAAAAAAAGTGGAGGATGAATTGAGTCTTCTTTTAGAGATAACTTTTAGATTAGAAGATGAATTAAACTCCTGTATAGAATGCGAATAAAAGATTGTTCTAAAAGTAATTCTTCTCCTACTAGATAGTATTTAATATCTCTTTTGATTCTGACTTTACATAAAGAATATATTTTTTAGAATTAGTAGCTTTTTCCCACATAGACTACTTCTTTTGCAGATTTTCCACAAATAATACATTTTCCTGTTGCTTTTTCTTTTTTATTTGCTAGATTTCCTCTAATTTCTGCATTAATTTCTTTTTCAATAATTTGTGCACATTTTTCTCCGGATTCTTTTGTGGAACAAAAATTAATTCTGGCAATTTTTTTGTTTTTTATTATTTTTTTTAATTCTTCTTTTGTTTTAGCATTTAAAATTCTTCCATTCATTATTTCTTCTGCTTTTTCTTTTATTCTTTCATCGAAAATTTTTCCAAGTTTTTTTAATTTTGAAATTTCTTTAGTTTTCAAGAATTCTTTTTTTCCTAAATCTCTAGTATATAGAGTTACTTTTTTTGAATTTAATTCTTTTTCTCCAATTTCTATTCTAAAAGGAACTCCTTTTAATTCCCAAATATGATATTTTTCTCCAGGTCTTTTTTCACTATCATCTATTTTACTTCTTATTCCAAGACTCTCTAATTTTTTCTTTATTTTTTTAGCTTCTTTGAGAAGAACATTTTTGTTTTTTGCATTAAAGATAGGAATTATAATTACTTGTGTTGGAGCTATGCAAAAGGGAATAATTAATCCAGAATCATCTCCATGAGTAGCAATTATAGAAGCAAAAATTCTAGATATTGCAGGCCCATAAGCAGTAGTCCACAAATATTCTTTTTTTTCATTGAAGTTTTTGAAGGTTGCCTCAAACACTTTTGAGAACTTTTGTCCCATTAAATGCGTTGAAGGTTGTTGAATTAATTTTCCATCTGGCATGAAAACATCTGAACCAATTGTATATTCTGCTCCTGGAAATTTATCCCAAGAAGGTCTTTTCATTGGTAAAAAAGGAATTCCAAATTTTTGATGCATTACTTTTTCTGTTATTTCAATATCTTCTTGAACCTGTTTTTCAGCTTCTTCTTTTGTTGCAAAAGCATTATGAGTTTCTATCCAAATAATTTCTCTTGTACGGATTAATGGGCGAGTTGCTTTTGTATCAAAACGAAAAACAGAACCTTTTTGATATAGTTTCATTGGCAAATCTCTGTAACTATTAATCCATAAACTAAACATTGGAGTATAAAGTGTTTCACTTGTTGGTCTCAATGCTAATTTTTCATTTCCTATTTCTTTTAACCAAAAAACTTCTGGAGTAAATCCTTTAACATGAGATGCCTCTTTTTTTAGATTTTCTTCTGGAATCACCATAGGCATTCTAGTTAATTCATGCCCTCTTTTTTGAAGTTCTTCTTCATATAATTTAAACATATTTTCAATTATTTGAGCAGCTAAGGGACGATAAACCATAAATCCCTTTAAATCTAATCTTAAATCTATTAATTCTGCCTTTTTTAGAATTTGACTAAACCATTCACTAAAATTTTCTTGTTTTTTTACACTTAATCCTTCTTTAGATTTTTTAGTCATATTAAAATAAGTTATTTTGGGTTTATTAAATTAAGGTTTGATTAGCTTTTATTTATTTTTTTAAGTTTTTTGATAAAAATAAATAAGATATAAAAACCTTTTTTTCATTATATTTTTAGGCTCTACTTACATCTGAAAAATCAATTGAAATAAAGTAAGTTTGCCTCTTTTCAAAGGCTCGTCGTTCAATGGATAGGATGACAGGTTTCGGAGCGAAGGACACCTAATGGTTTCCTACCGCACTACCTTCCCTTGATGGATTAAAAGTGTAAATCGCTGAAAAACCCTGTAGATGAGGGTTCAATTCCCTCCGAGCCTATAAAAAAAGAAGTTGAAATGGAATTAAAAATAGGTGCTGATAAAAAAAATCTTGTAATTGCAATTTCAATACTTATTGGAACTTGTATTGGAGCAGGAGTACTAGGTATTCCTTATGTTGCAGCTCAAGCAGGCTTTTTTGCAGCAGTATTTTATATTGTTTTGCTTGGAGGAATTCTTCTTTTAGTTAATCTTTATTTTGGAGAAATTTGTTTGAGAACTAAAGGAGAGCATCAATTAATAGGATATGCAGATAGATATCTTGGAAAAAGAGGAAGAAAATTTATGGAATTTGCAACTATTTTTGGTATTTATTCTGCGATTTTAGCTTATATGCTTGGTGCAGGAGAAAGTTTGAGTTTTTTAGTTTTTGGAGATTTAAGTCATACAACTTTGTTTGGAATTTTATTTGGAATTGGAATGTCTGGATTATTGTGGAAAGGACTTAAAAATTTGAAAAAATTTGAAAAAATAGGAGTTTCAATTGTTTTAGGATTACTTGTTTTTATAATTATTTTCTTTTTTAAGAAAGTGGATTATTCTAATTTAATAAATATTAATTTTAGCAATATTTTTCTACCTTTTGGAGTAATTTTGTTTGCATTAATGTCTTTTCATGCAATTCCAGAAATAAGAATTGTTTTAAAGGGCAGAGAAAAACTAGTTAAAAAAGCTCTTTTTACTGGAACTCTTATTTGCGTAATTTTTTATTTTGTTTTTACTTTAATTGTTGTAGGATATAAAGGCATTCAAACTCCAGAAATATCAACTTTAGCATTAGGGCCTCTTTTTATTTTTTTAGGACTTTTTACAATGTTTACTTCTTGGCTTGCACTTGGAAATGCTCTAGAAGAAAATTTTACTTTTGATGAAAGAATGGAAAGAAGAAAAGCCTGGTTTTTTGTTTCAGTTCTTCCTCTTTTAATTTTTGTATTTATTAGATTTTTTGATTTTTTTTCATTTACTCACATTCTTTCTATAGGAGGTGTTGTTGCAGGAGGATTAACTGCTGTTTTAGTTCTTTTAATGATTAAAAAAGCAAAAAAACAAGGAAGCCGAAAACCAGAATATAAAATTCCTGTTAATAAATTTTTAATTTGGTTTTTGATTGGAATATTTATTTTAGGAGCAATTAGGGAGGTTTTTTTAGCTTTGAGATAAATTAAAATGAAAGAAAAAATAAAAAATTTAGGTAGTTCTACTAGATTTTCATTTTTTTTAATTGGAATTATAGCTACTTTAGCATATAGAATTATTATTGTTTTAAATTTTTATAATCCTCTTTGGGTAAAAATATCTTGGTATATTGGAACAGTAGGATTTATTATATACTTTGGACATCGTTTTGATGCACAAACAAGAAGAATCAAATTAATAGAAGACTATGAATTAAATAAAGTAGTTAAAAAAGTAAAAGGCATAACCTCCCTACAAAAAAAGGCTTTGATGCATGTTATAATTACAACATATACTTCAAAATCAAGATGGAATTCTGCTCTTATTTTTCTTCTTTCTATTTTAGCTTTAATTATAGGAATTATCTTTGATATTTTAACTGTGTAAACATTTTTAATTTATAGTTTCTTAGAAAAATCATGGCAAATCCAGGAGATTATGTAGAAATTCATTTAATGAAGACTATTTATGAAGGAGTTCTTTTAGAAACTCCTAAATCTGAAAAAGGAAAAATTCTTTTAAAATTGAATTCAGGATATAATATTGGATTTGATAAAAGAGAAATTTCTTATATTAGAACTTTAAAAAAAGCAAAAGAAAAGAAAACTTCTTTGAAAATTGAAAAAAGTAGTAAGAAGCCAGATATAGCAATGGTGCTTACTGGAGGAACAATTGCTTCTAAACTAGATTCTAAGACAGGAGCAGTTAAATGGTTAAATACTCCTGAAGAATTGTTTAAAATTTATCCAGAACTTTTTGAAAAAGTTAATGTTTCAAAAATAAGAATTCCTTTTATGAAAGGCTCTGAGAATATGGATTTTAAAGATTGGAAAAAAATTGCAAAGGAAGTTGAAAAATTATTAAATGAAATGCATCTTAAAGGAGTGATTGTTACTTCTGGAACAGATAGTTTGCATTATGTTTCTTCTGCACTTTCTTTTTTTCTTGGAAAAGTAAACAAGCCAGTAGTTTTAACTTATTCTCAAAGAAGTATTGATAGAGCTTCTTCAGATGCTAATTTAAATTTGAGATGTGCTGCATTAGCAGCTATTTCAGATATTGCAGAAGTTATGGTTGTAGGGCATGCATCTTCTAATGATGATTTTTGTTATGCAATGCCTGGAGTAAAAGTAAGAAAACTTCACACTTCTAAAAGAGACGCATTTCAAGTAGTTAATGGAAAACCTTTTGCAAAAATATCTAAAGATACTCTTTCTAAAATTTCAGATTATAATATTAGAAATAAAAATAAAGTGAAAGCAGATACTTTTTTTGAAGAAAAAGTAGCTTTATTAAAATTTTATCCGGGACAAAATCCAGATATTTTAGATTATTATGTTAAAAATAATTATAGAGGAATTGTAATTGAAATGATGGGTTTAGGGCATGTTGCAACTAAAGAATCTAGATTAAGTTGGACTAAAAAATTAAAAGAAGTTATTAAAAAAGGAATAATTGTCTGTGCTGCTCCTCAAACAATTTATGGAAGATTAGATCCTCTTGTTTATTCTACAGGAAGAGAATTATTAGAAACAGGAGTAATTTATTTAGAAGATATGCTTGCTGAAACAGCTTTAGTTAAATTAGGATGGGTTTTGGGACATAAGAATTGGAAAATTAGAGAGAGAATGCTGAACAATTTTGTTGGAGAATTTAATAAAAGATTAACAATTTAGTTTTTATTATAAAAATTATATTTGTTTTTATTCTCAAGATTCAATCTTTTTTCATACTCTTTTCTAATTCTATAAAAAATTTTATCTGCTCTTTCTTCTGATATTTCCTCAATATTTTCTTTTAAAGCATTTCTAAAAATTTCTTCAATTGTTTTATTTTCCATTATTTATTCAAACTTTTAATTTTTATAAATCTTCTTAAATTTTCAAAAAATTTAAAAAGCTTTTATCTCTTTGAACTAAACTTTAAAATGAAAAATTTAAGATATTCGGTTTTTGGACCTAAAAATATAAATGAAGCAACTAAAAAAATAGTCGAAGCTAAACCAAAAAAAGTGAATATTAAATTAGAACAAAGATTAAATGGAAATATTTTAAATTTATTAAATGAAAATAATCTTAGAGTTAATTTAAACATAGAATATTCATTAGCGAATGTAAAAGGAGAAACAGATATTTTTGACTTTACACTTTACAATGCTTATAATTTTGGAGACTCTTATGGAGGAGATAAAAAAAAGATTCAAAAAATATATGGTTCCTTAAAAAAACAAATAAAGTCTCTTAGAGAACAAGGAATTTTAGTTATTTCTCCTTTAGATGAAAAAGATTTTGGAATAATTTTAAAAGATAATTCTTATAAAAAGAAGTAATTATTTGTGTTTTCTTTTCAATAAAAGATTTTTTATTTCTCTTATTTCT
Source organism: Candidatus Pacearchaeota archaeon (assembly GCA_017609755.1). Classification (GTDB taxonomy): domain Archaea; phylum Nanobdellota; class Nanobdellia; order Pacearchaeales; family GW2011-AR1; genus JAFCEV01. The sequence continues at coordinate 45,086 of JAFCDI010000001.1, read as the reverse complement.
TCTTCTGCTTTTTTATTTACTCTATAATCATTTTGAGCTTTAATTCTATCTCTTTGAGCTTGTCTATTTTGACTCATTAAAATTATTGGAGCTTGAATTGCTGCGAGACAAGATAAAATTAGATTTAATAGAATAAATGGATAAGGATCCCAGGGTTTTCCTAATTGATATTGAATAAGAATATGCACATTAAAATACATCCAAATCGCAATAAAAACAAGAAATCCAATTATAAATCCCCAACTACCTGCTATTTTTGTTAATCTATCTGAAGCTTTTTGTCCAAATGTTCTGGGAGTATTAAAAACTAGAAGATGTAATTCTTTTTCATTAGATTTTCCTTTAGTTTTTTGATTTTGAGTTTTTCCTCTTTTTTTCTTCATGCTTATAACACAAAAATAAAAGTTATAAATGTTATTACTCTAATTTAGTTATAGTTGTAACTCTTTAGGAGTTACATATAGAAAGATTTATAAGGAAAAAAGATGATAAATATCTTATGGTAAAAGGAGAAGTAAGAAAACTAAAAGTTAATCCTGTAACACTCGATGATAGGTTTGCTCGAGTTGGTTTAGAAGCAGTTGGAACTTTAACAGATAAAGAGCCTTATTATGTGGTGGGAGGAATGGCTACACAATCTTATATACCTTCTAATTGTAGAAGACCAACTTCTGATATTGACCTTTCTGTTGTTCGACCATTAAATTACTCGGATTTTAAGGAATTTACTAAAATTGTTAGAGAATATCTTGAGGATAATGGATATCTTGTTGAAACTAAACAACGTTCTAGAGCATTTAATTTAGAAGTTGAAAACAAAAAAGGAGAGCAATTACTTATTGAATTTTCAAGAAGAAATAAAAAAAGTTTCGACAATTCAAAAAATAGATTAGAAAGAGAATTAAATAATTCAAAAAGAAAGATAATTGAAAAAAGTAAAGGAACGTATGTTGTTTCTTCTCCAGAAGACATTGTTATCCCAAAATTAGCTAGAAGCGTAAACTCTTTAATAAGGAATCCTCATTTTAAGCAAGCTCTTTCTAAAACATTAAATCTAAATGAAAAGGAAATTGCTAAGAGATTAGAAAGAATTGATTCTTACAGAAGATATGCTATGATGACTCCTACTGATTTAGATTTTGCAGAAGAATTGAGATTTGTTTCTGATCTTTATGATATAGAAATTTTATCTGTGATTGCTGGAATAAACTCAGAGTATTTTAGAAAGGCTTCCGATGAATGGAGGTCTTTAAAAGAAAATACTCTAGAGAAAAATCTTTTATTTAGTATTATTCCAAGGATCAATATTGAATAATTTTAAATAATCTGATTCTCTTTTTTATTTATGTCTAAAATAGATTATAAAAAATTGCAATTTAAAGCAGGCTTGGAAATTCATCAACAATTAGATAGTTCTAAATTATTTTGTGCTTGTCCAAGTGTTTTGAGAAAAGAGAAACCTGATTTTGAAATTAAAAGAAAACTTCACGCTGTTCCAGGAGAAAGCGGAGAAATTGATATTGCTGCTCTGCATCAAGCAGAATTAAATAAGGATTTTGTTTATCAAGGATATGAAGATACTACTTGTTTGGTTGAATTAGATGAAGAGCCTCCTTCTGAAATAAATTCAGAAGCATTGAAAATAGCGATTCAAATAGCTCTTTTAATGAATATGAAAATTGTTCCACTTACACAAATTATGAGAAAGACTGTTATTGATGGTTCTAATACTTCTGGTTTTCAGAGAACTGTTTTAATTGCTATGAATGGTTTTGTAAATACTTTTCAGGGAAAAGTAAATATTGAATCTTTATTTTTAGAAGAAGATTCTTCTAGAATTATTGAGAGGACAGATACAAGAGAAATTTATAGATTAGATAGATTGGGAATTCCTTTAGTTGAAATTGTTACTGCTCCTCAAATTAAAAATGCAGAGCATGCAAAAGAAACTGCATTGCAGATTGGAGAAATTCTTAGAAGTTGTAAAGTGAAAAGAGGAATAGGAACTATTAGACAAGATGTGAATCTTTCCATTAGAGGAGAAAATAGAGTTGAAATGAAAGGAATGCAAAATATGAATATATTTATTCAAGCAATTGAAAAAGAAATTGAAAGACAAAAAAAATTATCAGATGATAAAAAGCCTACTGAAATGGAAGTTAGAAATGTTTTATCTGATGGAACTTCAAAATTTTTGAGGCCTCTTCCAGGAAGTTCTAGAATGTATCCTGAAACTGATTTACCTTTATTAAAAATTTCTAGAAATCTTATTAATGAAGCAAAAAAAGAGCTTCCTAGATTAAAAAAAGAAATTGAAAAAGATTTGGATAAAATGGGACTTAATAAAGATATGATTAAATTATTATTTAAGGAAAACAAATTTGAAGAATTTAAAGCTCTTTTAAAAATTATTAACAATCCAATTTTAATAGCAAAGATTCTTTTAATGTATCCTAGAGAGATTGCTGCTAGAAATAAAAAGAATTTAAGTGAAGTAGAAGAAATTCTTGATTTACATATTGACTCTATTTTACAAAAAGTAAAACAGGGAAAAATATCAGAAGGAAATCTTAAATTTGTTTTAGAAAAAATTGTAAAAGGAGAAGAAGCAGAAGAAGAAAAATTAGAAATATCTGAAATTGAGGAAAAAATAATTAAATTAATAAAAGAAAAACCAGGACTCTCTGAAAAAGCATATATGGGATTAATTATGAAAGAATTTGCAGGAAAGATTAGTGGAAGAGAGATAAGTGAAATAATCTCTAAATATTTGAAATAATAAACTTAATAAATTCCCTTTTTCTACTTTAATTATGGAACGCTCTTATGTTAGAAATTTGAAATTAAATTCAGAAGTTCTCTTAAAGGGATGGATTTATGAATCAAGAACAATGTCTAAAATGTCTTTTTTTCTTTTAAGAGATAGTTCTGGCATTGTGCAATGTCTTGTAAAGAATAAGGACTTAGTAGACAAAGTTGCTAATTTAACTCTTGAATCAGTTATTGAGATAAAAGGAAAAGTGAAAAAAGCAAATATCAAAGCAGAATTTGTTCGTAAAGATGTTGAAGTGGAAGTTTCTGATATAAAAATTTTAAGTAGAGCTGAAAAATTACCTATTCAAGTTAATGAAAAAACAGTTATTTCTGATTTGCCTAGAAGATTAGATTATCGAAGTTTAGATGTTAGAAAGCCTAAAATAAAAGCAATTTTTAGAGTACAATCAACAATTATAAATGCTTTTAGAAAATATTTTTATGATAGAGAATTTATTGAAATTCAGCCTCCAGCAATTATTGCAACTTCAACAGAAGGAGGAACTGATTTATTTGAAATAAAATATTTTAATCAAAAAGCATATTTAGCTCAAAGTCCTCAACTATATAAACAATTAATGGCTATTTCTCTAGAAAAAGTATTTTCAACAAATACAATTTGGAGAGCTGAAAAACATGACACTTCTAAACATATTAATGAAATAAGACAAATGGATATTGAATGTGCCTTTGCTAATGATATTGAAGTTATGAAACATTTAGAAGGCGCAGTAAAATATATTGTTAAAGAAGTTATTGAAAATTGTTCAGAGGAATTAAAATTATTAGATGTGAATTTAAAGATTCCTAAAGTAAAATATTTAACTTATGAAGAAGCAGTAAAAATTCTTGCAAAAGAAGGATTTAAAATTAAAATAGGCGATGATTTTGAACCAGAAGCAGAAAAAAAACTATGTGCTCTTTTTCCAAATACAATTATTTTTACATATGATTGGCCTATAGATATGAAGCCATTTTATATTTGGCCTAAAGAAGAAAAAAAAGGAATTTCAGGAGGATTTGATGCAGTGTATGGAGGTGTTGAAATTTCTTCTGGAGGACAGAGAGTTCATATTCCAGAAATTTTAATTAATCAGTTAAAATCTAAAAAATTAAATCCAGAAAATTTTAAATGGTATATTGATGCTTTTAGATATGGTGCGCCTTATCATGGAGGTTGGAGCATTGGATTAGAAAGATTAACTTATGCTATTCTTGGACTTGAAAATATTAGAGAAGGAACTTTATTTCCAAGAGATAGAAGGAGATTAACACCATGAAATTTATTTCTATTTCAGAGGCTATTGAAAAGAAAAAAGGAAAAATAGCTGTGCGTGGTTGGATTTATAGAGAAAGAGGAAGTAATAAAAGAAAATTTTTGATTTTAAGAGATTCTACAGATATTATTCAATGTGTTTTAGAAAGAGAAAAATTTGAGGAAAACTGGGAAGAAATTGATAAATTGCAAGTAGAAACTTCTGTTGAAATTGAAGGAATAATAAAAGCAGATAAAAGAGCTCCTACAGGATATGAAATTTCTGTAGATAAAATAAATATTATTGGATTCTCAAATGAATTTCCAATTCAAAAAGATTTAAATGAAGAACTTTTAGGAGATAGAAGACATCTCTGGCTGAGAAGTAGAAAAATGACTGCGAGCATGAAAATTCGTTCAGCTGTTTTATTTGCTTTGCATGAGTTCTCACATAAAAATGGATTTATTGAAATTCAGGCTCCTTCAATGAGTGGAGCAGCGAGTGAAGGAGGTTCTGAAGTTTTTGAAGTAAATTATTTTGGAAAAAAAGCTTATATGACTCAATCTTGGCAATTTTATGCTGAAAATTTTGTAAATGCTTTTGAAAAAGTTTATGCTATTGCTCCTAGTTTTAGAGCAGAAAAATCAAAAACTCCTTGGCATGTAACAGAATTTTGGCATTATGAATTAGAAGGGGCTTGGATGAATTTAGAAGATGATATGAATATAGCAGAAAAATGCATTGTTTATGTTATTGATAAAATTCTTAAAGAAAATAAAAAAGAGCTAGAAATTTTAGAAGCAGACATTTCAATGCTTAAAAAAGTTAAAAGTCCCTTTAAGAAAATTAGTTATAAAGAAGCTGTTGAAAAGTTAAGAACTAAAGGACATAAAATAAAATATGGAGATGATTTTGGTTCTGCAGAAGAGAGAAGTTTAGCAAAATATTATGGAAATTCATTTGTTTTTGTAACTAATTATCCTTTGAGTCTTTTGAAATTTTATCATGGAGAAGATTTAAAAAAACCTGGAACAGGAACTAATTTTAATCTTTTAGCTCCAAAAATTGGAGAATTAGTTGATGGTTCACAGAGAGAACCTAATTTAGATAAAATAATTGAAAGATTAAAAAAAGCTAAAATAGATTTAGGTGCTTCAAATTGGTATCTTGATTCAAGAAGATATGGAAGTGTTCCTCATTCTGGATTTGGTTTAGGAATTGAGAGATTAGTTGCATGGATATGTGGTTTTGATACAATAAAAGATGCAATACCTTTTCCAAGAACTCCAAATAGATTTAATCCTTAAAACCGCTTTTTAAATCTTTTGTAGGTTTTTTCTTAATTTTGCAGTGTAAATTCATCTTTAAAAGCCAATTAGATTAAGGACTTTTTATCTAAAATGGAGGTAAAACCATGGAAGAAGATATGAACGAAGAGGAAGATATGGACGAAGAAGACGAAGAATAATTTTAGTTTTGTTTTTTTCTTTCTTTTTTTATTTTTAATTAATTTTTTACTATAAACCAAAAAATAATTATATTTTTTTATATTTATTATTTTATGAATAAAACTCCTGAAGAAATCTTGGAAATACTTAAGCAAGAATTATTTACAATGGTTCTTGAAGAGAATCGTTTTAGTTATTTTCCTCCTGTTAGAGGTTCTTTAGAACTTGAGGCAGAAATTACTATTTATGATTTAATGAAATTTTCTGAAAGTGAAGAAGAAGCAAGATATTATTTGAAAAAAGTAGTTGAATTGCTTGGAGAATATTATGAATTTCCTCCTGAAATAGATGGTGAATATTATCCTGAATATTATATTGGTTATTTTAAAAATTTAAAAAAGTAGATTTTCTGCAATTAAGTTTAAAAATCAATAGCTCTTTGAGAATTTATGCATATAAAAGATATAGAAATAAAATGGTTAGGACATTCTGGATTTTTAATAAAAAATTCTAAGACAATTTACATAGACCCTTATAATATTAAAGAAACAGATGAAAAAGCAGACATAATTCTTCTTACTCATAGCCATTATGATCATTGCAGTTTTGCAGATATTGAGAAAATTGTTCAAGAAGGAACAAAAATAATTATTCCTGCAGATTGTCAAAGTAAAATAACTCGATTTGAAGAATCTATTGAAATGGAAATAGTAGAATCTGGAAGAGAGCTTAGTTTAGGAAATATGAAATTAGCTGTTTTACCTGCTTATAATATTGATAAACATTTTCATTCTAAAGATGAAGGATGGGTAGGATATTTAATAAAAATTGGCAATGTTTTAATTTATCATGCTGGAGATACTGATATTATTCCTGAAATGCAAAAATTAACAGGATATAGGCAATCAGGAAAAGAATTTGTTGCTCTTCTTCCTATTGGAGGAAGATTTACAATGGATGTTGAAGAAGCAGTTGAAGCAGCTAAAATTATTAAACCTACTTTAGCAATTCCAATGCATTATGCAAGTATAATTGGAACTAAATCAGATGCTGAAGAGTTTGTTGAATTGTGTAAAAAAGAAGGAATAAATGCTTTAATTCTTGAAAAGAGTTAGTTTTTCAAGTTTTTCTTTAAGTTGTTTTGGAGATTTAATATACTCTAATTTAAGATTATATTTCTTTAAGTAGATTTCTATTTCTCTAGAAAATATTTTTGATTTTAAAAAAGGAGTGTAAATTAAAAATGTTAAAGAATTTTTTGAACCTGCTATGATTTCTTTGTCAAATTTCTTTTTATCTTTTTTAAATTTATTTAATTTATTATATCTATAAACAGATGCTAATAATTCAGCATTTGAACCAATACTAGAGCCTAAATAAAGGCAAACATCTCCATATACTACTAGATTAAATAATTTTTCTTGCCATGTTTTTAAGTTTATTTTTTTCATCAAATAAATTATTTTTTATATTTTCCTTTAAATGTTTTATTCTGTATTTGTTATCATTTTTTGGAATTATTGCAAATGCTCTTTTCCACCTTGTTTTTTATAAGATTTTGTTATCTCTAAGCAAATTCCTTTATCTGGAACAATAGCAATAGAATGACTAGATTCTGCTAATACTTTAGCAAGGTTTTCAATATGCTTTTGTAAAGCTTTTTCTTTTATTCTAAGGATTTTTTGATAATGATATTTGATATCTCCAGGACCAAAAGACTTATTCTCATATTTTAGATAGCTCCTTAAAATATATAAAGATTTTCTTATTTTATTTATAATGCTCAGAGATATTTTCTTGCAGAGAAAAAAAGATGTTTTATCTAGAAAAGATAAATCCTCTATTGGAAAATGGGATGAGAAAATTGTTAAATTATGCAATAAAATAAATAAATTAGATAATTATTATACAACTTCTTCTTGTTCTGGAAGAATAATAATAATTCCAGATAAAGATAAAAAAGCAAGAAACTTGTTTCTTAAAAGATATCATAATTTAATTAGTTTTAAACAATTAAAAGAAGATTTGCAAGAGATTGCAGAAAAAACAAAACAATTAATTAAGTTTAAATTAGATCCTTGTGCTCTTCATGTTGCAAGTAGAGAATTAGAGAGTGCAAACAAATTATATTTTAAAGCAAAATTAGCAGGTTGGAAAAAATCAGGAATTATTGCAGTAAATACAAAATATGTTCTTGAGTTAAATAGCACAGAAAGATTAGAATTTCCAATAATTAATAATGGAAAAATTCTTGTGAATGATAATTTTTTAAAAATATTAGTCAAAAGGGCAAATATCAAACTAAAAAACACTTGGAAAAAGATTGAAAATCTAGAAAAAAGTTTAAAATAAACTTTCTTTTTATCACCAAAATTTATTTAAAGAATTCTCTATTGCTATTTTTATATATTAATTATTCAATTGAGGAGTTGAATAATTAGTAGTTGTATAGAGGTGATTTCTCCTCTTTTCCTTAACAATAGTTGGAAGTATGCCAGCTATATAAACTTTTCGTAGAAAAGGAATATAAAGTTATAAGGAGGTTAAAAAGATGGTATTAGATTTTGCAAAAGAGGCAATAGCAAACACAGGAACTCACAGCATTAATTTTGATGAACTTAGAGCTGGAAAAGCAAATATTAAGGTTATTGGAGTTGGTGGAATGGGTTGTAATGCAGTAACATGGCTCTTTAACAAAGGTATTAATGGTGCTTCAATTTATGCAGCAAATACAGATGCACTTCATTTAAGTGTTACTAAAGCAGATGAAAAGATTTTGATAGGAAAAGAATTGACTCGAGGATTAGGGTGTGGTGGAAAACCTCAGAGAGGTAGAGAAGCTGCAAAAGAAGCAGTAGTTGATATTAAGAAAATGGTTGGTGGAGCTGATATGGTTTTTGTAATTGCTGGAGAAGGTGGTGGAACAGGAACAGGAGCAGCACCAGTAATTGCTCAACTTGCTAAAGAAACAGGAGCAGTTGTTATTGGAGTAGTAACTATGCCTTTTGAATCAGAAAAAGCAAGAATTGACAAAGCTGAATTTGGATTGCAAGAACTTAGAGATGTAACAGATACATGTATAGTTCTAGACAATAATCGGCTTGTTGATATTGCAGGACAATTACCTATTGAGCAGGCTTTTGCAGTTGCAAACGAACTTGTGAGCACTATGGTTAAAGGAATTGTAGAAACAATTACGCTTCCAAGTTTGATTAATTTGGATTATGCAGATGTTTCATCAATTATGAAAGATGGTGGTGTTTCAGTTATTGGTATTGGAGAAGCAGATACACAAGACCGTGTTATGGAAGCAGTAAAGCAAGCCCTTACACATCCTCTACTTGACGTGGATTATCAAGGTGCTAGCGGAGCTTTAATACATGTTACTTGTGGACCTGATTTGAAATTAGAAGAGTTTGATGTGATTGGAAGAGCAGTTTCTGAGAATTTGAATCCAGAAGCACAAGTTATTATTGGAGCTAGAATTAGCAAAGAATTTACTGGAAAAGTTAGAGTAATAACAATTATGACAGGAGTTTCTTCTCCTTATGTGCTTGGAAGAAGTCTTGAAGAATCAAGTGTTCCTGTATCAAGGGAAATGTCTGATTTAGGTATTGAAGTTATTAAGTAATTTTTTATTTTAATTTATAAAATAGTTTTTATTTTGCCTTTCTTCTTTTTAGGAGAAAGGCATTTTTTAGCAAGGTTTTTATAGTGTTTTTCTTTTATTGTTTCATAAAAGAGGAAAATGGCAACTATAAATAGATTTAATGTGCTAAGATTGGCTCTATTTTGTGGATTGTTAGGAGCTTTTATAGCAGTAATAATGGATTTTATTCTTTTAGTTGTTTATTTAATTAATTTCTCTAGTTTTAATTTTCTAACTTTAATTGGATTAGGATTTGGAATGTCTCTTTTAGTTATTTTGCTATCGTATACAATTATAGGATTTATTAGTGGATTATTATTTGGAGCTCTTACAAATCTTGCTTTAAAAATTCTTAAAGGAATTGAATTAGATATTGATTTGACTGAAACTCAGACTCCACTAAAAAAAGAAAAACCAATTAAAACTAAAACTGAAAAGCCAACAACTTCAAAAATTTCACCTTCAGCTTCTAAGACAGAGCCTTCAACTAATTCAAAACAAGCAGTTTCAAGTCATCCAAGAAAATCAACTCTAGATTCAACACCTATTTCTCAAATGACTAATCCTAAAACAGCTTCAAGAAAAACTTCTGGAACTGCTTAAATTTTATAGAATTAATTATTTTTTATTTCTAAATTTTCCAATTCTTCTTCCTTCTATTTTTGGAATTTTCTTCATTTGAACCTTTTCATATTCATTAAAATAAAGGGCCTTATCTAGATTAGCTTTTACTCTTCTTTTTTCAGGCTTTCCTAATTCATAACCTATTGGAAACATTGCTTCAATATTTATTTTTTCAGGAATTTTTAGAATTCTTTTTACTTGCTCTTCAACAAAATATCCTATCCAACAAGTAGCTAATCTTTTTTCTGTTATTTTTAATAAAAAGTTTTGAATTGCTGAACCTGCTTGTTGTTTACAAAAACTTTCTCCTTTTTCTCCATATGCATTTATTGTTCTTGAATTATCAGAACAAACTACTAAAATATAAGGAGCAGATTTAATAAATTCTTGTTGTGATGCTTCTGCGAGTTTTATTATTTTTTCTTTTTCATCCACTAAAATAACTTTTAAGGTAAAGTTTCCTCCAGCCATTGGAGCATATCTTATACTATCAATGCACTCTAAAATATATCTCCAATCTGGTTTCGCACTTCTAAATTTTCGAATACTTCTTCTTTCTTGTATTGCTCTATTTAGTTCCATGTTTTTTAATAGAAAAGAATCTATTTAAAATTAATGCTATAGTAAACTTTAAAAGAATCTTGCATTTAGAATTATAATGTCCCGATAGCTCAGTTGGTAGAGCGCATGGCTGTTAGGTTATAAAAAATCGCAGTTACCATGGTGTCGGAGGTTCGAGTCCTCCTCGGGACGTTTTATTACTTAGAAATCTTCTTTTAAACCTAAATCAACAACAGGTTTAAGCTGATTTTTTTCTAAATGAGCATAAACATTTGATTGTTTTGCTCCTTGAACAATTGAAATTACTGCTTCTTGAGCATTTTTAATTAATTCTGCAGAACCAATAATTCCAACTCTATTTTCCTTTATCTCAAAATTACATTTTGTTAATTGACAAAGAGTTTTTAGAGTTTTTCCAGCTTTTCCAATTATTCTTGCTCTTATGCTCTTTAAATCTTTTCTAGAAGTGTAATTTTTTATATTGAGCATTTCAAATTCTAAATCTTCTTCTTTAATAAGAATAGCTACTGAAAAAGGAAATCCAAAATTTAAAGCTTCAATTACTTTTTCAGCAATATATTCTTCTTCTGGTTTTCCTTCTATTTTAATCTCTTTTCCTCTATTACTTATTTTTATATTTAATTTTTTCTCTAATCTTGCTTTATTTTTTAGAATTCTTGGAAGTTTTTCAGATAATATGATTTTCATTTTATTAATCAAAATTCAGATTTTTCTGTTTCTAAATAATTGTTTTTTTTAAGCCATTTTATCTGGCTTTTATTGTATTTGAATAAAACATCTCCTTTTGAATCATCTAATTCCCAAGGTTCAATAATAACTATATCATTTGGTCTTAACCATAATTTTCTTTTTAATCTTCCTGGAACTCTACAATTTCTTGTTTTTCCATCTAAACAACTAACATTCATTTTATTTCCTCCTAATCGTTGTTCTATAATTCCAATTATCTCTTTACCTCTTGGTAATTTTGCTCTTTGTATTTTGTTTTCTTCGTTATTTTCTTTAGGTTTCATATTTCTTAAAAAATGAGAGAGTTTATAAAACTACTCAAATTAAAACAAGTGCAAAAGGAATGTTTTGTATTTTCTTTATTCCTTTTTCTTCAATAATTTCTGCTTTTAATGCAAGCGAGATTGATTTCTTTCCAACAATATTAAAAGTTGCATCTTCTTTTTCCATGTCTTTTAGAATTTTAAGAGCTTTTTCTTCAATAATCTCTTCTCCTTTAAAAAAAGATTCTTTTACATCTAATTGAAATTTTCCTTGTTCAAATTTTTTTCCAATTAATTCTGAATCACAAATTGCAACAATATCTCTATAGGATTTTATTACATTTATAATTACCATACAAAAAATAAAAAATAAGAATTATTAAAAGTTTTTCTTAGCTTCACCAGACTCTATTGCTTTTTCTGCATTTTCTTTAGATAGCATAGCACAAACAGTTATTCCTGTTTCAGGACATTTTCCTTTTGCCATGTATCCTCCACGAGCAGTTTGCACAATAACAGGATCTTTTATCTTAACTTTTTTCTTTGCTTTAACACTGTATCCTTCAACCATTTTTTTACCTCCGTTTACTTCTTTTTGTAAGGAATTTTTATTTTTTAAACCTTCTGAAAAAGGATTTTTTCTATATTTTGCTTCTAACAGAGTGTTTTGCTCCGCAAGCAAGACAATGAACAAAGGTTAATCTGTCTTCTTTAACAATTTCAGTATCAGGTTTTTTACACTCTCTACATAATACAAACTCTTTAACATAATCTTCTATTTTAGAATTTATCTTGGCACTAGGAATTCTATTATTTAAAATTAATCTTTCTCCTTCAAAATTTCCAGAAGTTGCTAATTCTCTTAGTATAAATTTTTGAAGATGTTCTGGTTTTCTTCTAAGATGAGATGCAATTTGAAGAAAGTTTGTAAGAATTGTTTTTTTTCCTTCAAAATGACCTTCAATTTTAGGTATTTCAAATCTTTCGCTGCTATGTTCTATTTTTTTTATTTTTTTGTGAGCTTCTTCTAGTAGTTTTTCATAATCCATAAATTAGGCTGCATCTTTAAGTATATAAAGTTTTATAAATAATCTTTTTTGATTTTCTTTATGAGTAATATAGAAGAAAAAATTAATAATAATTTTACTAAAGAAGATTTAGAAAAAGTTGTAAAAATTGCAAAAGAGAATTTTAAATGGGAACTTATAGAAAATAATTCTAGTTTAATTGTAAAAGAATTTGGAAGGCCAATTATTAAAATAGATTTAAAGAAACCTAATTTAATTACTCTCTATAATTCTGCTTTTTTAGAGAACACTAAAAAATTTGCAAAAAATTATGGAAAGATTAAGAATTTTAAAACAGAATTAAAACTTGATTATTCTAAATATAATTTAGCCTAGATATCTAACTTTTCCTGGACGAGGCTCAAATACAATTCCTTCTTCTAGAAATTTTTGAATTTCTTGATTTATAATTACGGGAGAAATATTTTTTAATCCCATTATTATTTTATCGATTTCAATTCCACCTTCATCTTCTGCACTTTTTATTGCTCCAAGAATTTTATCTTTTACAGCAATTATTTGCTCTCTCGCAACTGGTTCTTTTTGAATTTTATTTTTTTCTGTTTCTAATTTTCTTATTAAAAGATATTTTGAATCCTTTTCCTTAATTATCTCAGGATTAATATATATCTCATTATTAAAATGTCTTAAAAGTCCAATAATTAATACAGTTTGCCCCTGATTTATATTCTTGAACTTTTCTACATCATCTGCAAAAATTCTAAGTTTTATTTGTCCAGAACCATCATCAAGAGTGAGAACTGAAAATCTTTTTTCTCCTTCACTATCAAATCTTTCAACAATATTTCCTATTACATTAACTCTAACTATTTTTTTATCTCCTAATTCTAAAAAAGAAAACCTTTCTCCATCTAAAATAGGTTTTCCCATTAAAATATCTCCAATTCTTAGCTTATATGCAATATTTCTTTTAAATTGTTCATCTGTCATAATTCTAATTGAAAAATAAAGGACTTTATAAGTTTTTGTTACAATTTTTGAACATATCCTTGCCTTGGTTGATAAATTACACTATTTTTTATTAGCTCATTTATAGAGTATTCTATTTCTTCTTTTGTTAATTTTTCTTCTAATTCTTTTTCTATTTCTTCAATGGGAATTAATTCTCCTATTCTTTCTTTAAGAGCAGTTATTGTTTCTCTAACTGTCAAAACTTTATTTCTTTTTGAGGTGGTCATTCCAGTATATATCTTGTCAATATCAAATGTTTTTGATTCATAATCATATCCTACTTGCATTAAATAGTACTTCATTAATTCAATTGCTTCTTTTGCATCATCTTTTTTTACAGTATTATTTAACTTTATTTTTGCAGATGCTTCAGCCATACGAATTAGAGCCTGCAATTGTCTAGCAGAAATTGGAATAGGCCTCATTGCACTTTCTGAGGAAACTGGTTTGTTTCTTAATTCAACATAGAATTTTTTTAATTCTTCTACTGCTTCTTCACTTAATTGAGGTTTTACTCTTTGTTTTGAATAAGCTACATATTTTCTAAAAAGATCTTTTGGAATTAACATATCTTCTCCTTCTTTTCGATGTTCTGATAAAACATGACTTGCTATTTTTTCATCTTTTATTTTATCAGGAATATCTCTTAAAGTAAATATTACATCAAATCTATTAATTAGAGTTGGAGGAATATCAATTTGTTGAGCTATTGATTGATAAGGGTCAAATCTTCCAAATTTTGGATTTGCTGCAGCTAAAACAGAAGTTTCTGCTCTTAATGTTGCTTGAACATTTGCTTTACTTATTGTTACAGTTTGTTGTTCCATTGCTTCATGCATTGCACTTCTATCTTGAGGATCCATTTTTTCTAATTCATCTATACAAACCAGTCCTTTATTAGAAAGAACCATTGCTCCTGCTTCTAAACTCCATCCTCTTAGATATTCGTCTCTAACTACTGTTGCTGTTAATCCTGCTCCAGAAGTTGATTTTCCAACTACATATCTTCCTTTTGGAGATATTTTAGCCATAAATCCTAATGTTACTGATTTTGCAACTCCTGGATCACCTATTAAAAGAATATGAATATCTCCTCTATTTATTTGTCCATCTGCATGAACTTTTTTAACTCCTCCAAATAATTGTAAAACAAGAGATCTTTTTATTTCTTCATATCCCCAAACACTTGGAGTAATACTTCTAGCAAGTTTTTCAAAGATTTGAGGGTCTTGAGCAAGTTCTAGTATTTGCCTTTCATCTTCTTCATTAATATCTAATTCTTCAAAAGTTTCTTCTAAAGGAATTATATTATTTACTTCAATAGCTAATTCAAATCTAGTTGATAATCCTCCTGAACTTAGAGGAACTGGAACTTCTTTTAAAACTCCAATTATTTTTATTCTGCTTCCTGGAGTTGTTTTTTCTTCCATTTTAGGTTCAACTAAATCTTCTTTTAGAAAAACATTTATTCTTTTTGGCTGTTCTCCTCCTGAAAGAGATTCAGGAGACTCTTCAACAACTAATCTTTGAGTATCAACCATTTCTTTACTTATTAATTTAAAACCTCCTTTTCTTCCACAAGAACATCTAGAAGGTTCTCTAAACTTTTTTTCTATTTGCAAAACACTTATAACTATTCCACAACTAGGACATTCAAATTTCGCATTTACAACTTGAGGCCTTACATCAGATGCTTGTCTAATTATTCCTTCAATGACAATTAATTCATTTAGATGTTTTGAACGAATATTTCTTACTTTTATTTCCTGACTTTTTGGAAGATCAATTAATCTTATTCTAGCATCTTTTATTAATCCTAACTCTTCAATTGCTAATTCAAATAATCCAAGAGCCTCTTCTGGATTTGCAAGAATTTCATCAGATAACTTATTTGAAAATTCTGTTAATTTGAGAAAATCAATATGAATCACATTATTGGCTTTTCTAATAGAATCTCCCAACTCTTTTTTATAAAAATCAAAAAAGTTTTTTGCTTCTATTAAAAATTCTTCTTTTTTTGATCTTGCATCCTTTTCTGGATTCTGAGATAATTCTTCTTCCTCTTCCATATATAGAAAATATGTAATAAGTTTTTATAGATTTATATATATTATAAAGTAGTTTTAGAATTTATAATTATTTTTTAGGAGTGAAACTATTTTTTGTACTCTTTTTGAGCAATTTTAACGTTTTTTAGTAACTGAGTCATGCTATCTTCTAATTGCTGCTTGTTTTTTGTACCTGTGCAAACGAGTTTTCCATTGCTAAATAATAGAAAAGTAGCATTTGGTTCAATTAATTTATAAACTAGTCCTGGAAATTGTTCTGGCTCATATTCTGTATTTTCCATTTCTAATGCTAAAAAATTAAGATTAAGTTTCAAATCAATTGTTCCAGAAGCAACAATATTTTGAACAGTTATCTTTGGTTTTGCTGTTATACTCACATTTATCTTCTTTAATTGTTTTATAACTGCCTGTATAACTTTTCTTACTTGAGCAACTGATTTTGTTCCAGTACACACTAAATTGCCAGATGAAAAAACTAATACTGCTGATTTAGGCTCTTTTATTCTTAAAACTAATCCAGGAAAAGTTTCAGGATTATACTCTGTATTAGGTTGTGTTCTAGCTAATTTTGTTAAAGGAATAGGTTTTTCTAGAGAAGTTGTAGCAACAATATTTTGAATCTTGTAATTGCTAGTTGTTTTTGCCATTTTATACTAGTAAAATATTAGCAAAATTCCTTTATAAAGCTTTTTAAAGGATTCGACGAGATTATTTTTTATTTTTAAATTTTTTATTTACATACTCTATTAGTTCACTTCCAACTAATTGACTATTTGAAGGTCCAACTCTTATATAAAATTCTTCATCTCCTGTAGAAGATTTTAGAAAAATTTCTTTAGAAGATTCTTTACAATCAACTCTCATTATAAATTTATCTTTAATTTTTAATAATCTTAGATTTATCAAATGCAAATTTTTCTTACCTATTTTTTCTTTTATTATGTTTGTTAGATGAAGAGCAAATTTATCTTCATTTTCAAATTTATCTGCCTGTATTCCTAAAATTTCTCCTTTATTTGAAATACCTATAAGTAGAGTTCCTCCATTAGTATTTAGAAAAGAAACAATTGTTTTGAGAATAGTATATTCTATTTTCTTATCAAATTCTTTTGTATGCAGATTTGTTCTTAATGTTGATTTAAATTCTAATTTCTCATTTTCTCCTTTAGAAATTAATTCAGTTAATTCTTCTTGATGAGTTTTCTTTAGAAAATTAGGATTTAATTTAATAAAGGCTTTTGCAATTTTTCTTATTTTTAAATATCCGTTCATATATCCTAATCCAATCATTGCAGCAATTATTGCACCAGTTATAACAAATAAAATATTTCTCATTGTATAAGAATATAAATCTCCTGAAAGAGAGTGTCCTGCTAGAATTTTTAGGAAAAATTTTAATAATTCTAGTAATGCTCCAAAACTAACAGCAAAATTAAAGGAAAACAGAGTTATAAGAAAAGTATTCTTTTTTATTTGATTACTTGAATATAGTATAGCCGAAATTAATAATCCAATAAAAGCTATTGCAATACCAAAAAATATTGGAGCAATTATTCCACTTATTTTTCCAATAAAGAGAGTAAGAATTACAAAGATAAGTAATGCCCATTCAAAGATTTTTGGAATTTTTATTTCATATTTTTTTATTATTTGAGGAACAAACAACAAAATAAGCAAAAAAAGATTAGTTGACATTATATGCCAAAACTGATTTTGAATAGCATTTAATATAGAAAGAATTAAAACTAATTTGATTGCTAAAGAAAGATAATTTTCTATAAAAGAGGTTTTTTTCATAAAAAATTAAGACAAATGAAGTTTATAGTTTTTTTGAAATTTGCAAAAGTAAGTTTTATAAAGGAGTTATTTTTTTCTAGATCATGGCTACTCTAGAAAAATTTTTTAAAGTAGGAGAATGGATTAAATTTAATGATTCTATTCATATTGGTCCAGAAAAATATAAAAAATTAAGTTTTGAAGAAGCAAAAAAGTACAATTTGAATTCTATTTTGAATTTGCAAACTCCTGAAAAAGTAGATATTGCAGAAGTTAAATTCTATTATGAAGTTAAGATACAAGGATGCAAATATAAAATTAGAGATTTTAAAAAAGAAGGACTTAAAGAAAAAGTTGAAATTTGTAAGAAAGATTTAAAGCTCTATCAAACTCTTTTTAAAAAATTAAAAAAAGAAGAATTAAACACATAAAAAATAATTAACCATATTCCCAATTTCTTTTTTGATGTTTGAAATCATTTTCAACTTCTTCTAAACTGGATATTTCAGAAAGAGGTTTATCTGTTCTTAATGCAGTAAATCTTGGAAATCTTAATGCCCATCCAGAGTTATAATTAGGAGAACGCTGAATTTCTTGATATGTTACAGATACAACTATTTTTGGTTTAAAATCTACTCTTTTTCCTTTTTCTTTTATTATTAAAGGCTTTAGTTTTTTAGTTAATTCTTCAAATGAAATTCCTTGTTCTGCTTTTTCTTTTATACCTGTTCCAACTTTTCCTATTTCTAAATATTTATCTCCTTTTTTACACGAAAGTATAAAACTAGACATCCAACCTGAACGTTTTCCTGTTCCATATTCTGCACCAGTTATTACTAAATCTAAATCTCTTTCTTCAGGTTTTATTTTTAACATATTTCCAACTCTTCTTCCAGGTTTATAAGGTGCTTTAAGATTCTTCATCATTATTCCTTCTTGATTATCTTTTAGAGCTTTTTTATAGAATTCTTTTGCTTTTTGAACATTTCCTGTAATTATTTGTTTTGCAGAAATTATTTTGTATGGAGAATTTTTAATTATTTTTTTTATTAAGGCTGTTCTTTTTTCAAAGGGTTCTTCTAATTTTGATTTTCCATTATAATATAAAATATCAAAAACATTAATTTCAACTGGAAAATCTTTTTGTATTTTTTCTATATTATATTTTCTTCTAATTCTTTGACTTATTGATTGAAATTCAGTATATTCCTTTGTTTTTTTAGAATATCCTACTGCTTCTGAGTCTAGAATAAAAGAATCTCCCTTAACATATTTTAAAATATATTCTACAGCTTCTGGAAATTGTTTTGTAACATTTTCTAATCTTCTTGTAAAAAGATTTACTTTTTTTCCTTGTTTATGAATTATTAATCTAAATCCATCATATTTGTATTCTATTGCACATGGGCTTCCTAATGCTTTAAATCCATCTTCTATTTTAGTTACTTTTTGAGCTAGCATTGCTTTAATTGGTTTTCCAACTTCTAAATGCACTTTTTCCAAATCTTTAATTTTTCCTTTTTTTGCAATATCAAAGACTACTGCTAAATCATTTGAATTATCTATTGCTTGTTGAAGAGTGCTTTCATATTTTTTATTATTCTTAAAAAAAACCTTAAGCATTCCATATTTTATTGTTGATTCTTGAACTCCAATTCTTAAATCTCCAATTAAGGTTCTAACTAAATATAATGCTTCAATAGGTTTTGCTGAAGTTAAAAGCTCTGTTATTAGATTTAGTTTTTTTCCAACTGTTCCTTTTCCTTCAAGTTCTGGAAGTTTTCTTAAATTTTCTAAAACTTTTTCAGTAGTTAAAATTGAGCTTTGCAATGTTGATTGTTTTTTATTAAGAGTGAATTTCTCAGCAACTTTTCCAATATCTCCTAGATTTTTCCATTCAAATAAAACTCTTTTTGCATCTGTTCCTGTTGCCTTTGAAATAGCTTTTATAGCTAATTGATTGCTTATTCCAATTCTTCTTTCATCATATTCTGGATAAATGTCGCCTAGTAAAAGATACATTACTTCTCTATCTTTATCTGATAATTTTTTTAAAAATTTAGCGAGAATATCTATTTTTTTTAAACGTTTTGTAGTGCTTGATACCTCTTCATAGAACTCTGCAAGTTTTGAATAGTTCATATTTTTATTAAGAATAATGTGTTTTTAAGGATTGGGTTTGTTGTTTAAATTTTTAATTTCTATTATTTCTCCTGGATAATATTGTTTATTTGGATTAGGCTGAATTATTATTGGATAAAATCCTATTTTAAGTATTTTGGAAATTTCTTTATCCCAGTTCTTTGAATAAATTACTACTCTTTCTATATTTAAAGGATTTGTTTTTATTTTTTCTCTGTTTTCTTTTTTATATTTGACAATAAAATTTTCTATTCCAAGAATTAAATAACCTTCCTCTTTTCTAGACAGTGTTAATTCTAGCATCTAGAATTATTAAGAAATAAGAGTTTTTAATTATTTAATTTTCCAAAGCCCATGAATATTACAATACATTCTTGCCTTTATAGGATTAAAACTAAATTCTGCTTGAGGTTTATTTGTTGGTGTTAAAAATATTTTTGAGATTTCTCCTTTTTCTGATTCTGCTTCAATCCATTCAATAAAATGCTCCTTTGTCATTGGATGTTTGATTGTCCCAATTTTTACTATTTTTCCTTCAATTACAGGAGCATGCTTTTTAGCATATTCTTCTTCTCCAAATTCCTCTGGATTTTCAGAAATTAATTTCATGGATTTATCACAGCAAACTAATTCTCCTGCACCTTTATGTAGAACTTCAACTATATTTCCACATATTTCACATTTGTAAATTTGTTTTTTTCTGCCATTTTTGAAAAAATTAATAATTATTTTCTCATTTCTTCAACTTCTTTTTTTCCTTCTTCATACTCTTCTACTTGTTCAGGATCTTTTTCAAAAAGAAGTGTCTGAAATTCTCCAACATGTTCTTTTTCTTCTTTTGCAACATCTAACATAACTTTTTTTACATGCTCATCTTGTGCATATGCTGCAAGTTGTTCATATAGACTTATTGCATCTAATTCTGCAATTATTCCTAATCTAAGAATTTCTTTATCAATGTTTTCTTTTGGAACTTTTTCTAAATCTATTGGAAATTTAGATAACATTTTTTTCCTCCTTTTTTTAATTTAATAATTCTTTGAAAATTTTATTTATAAGTATTTGCAACTACTAGTTGGTTAGAGAATTATTTTCCTCTTCTTTTTCCTGCCCTTACACTTGGACGAGTTTTTGAAGTAGGAGATTTATTTCTTAATCCTCTTGATTTTTTAGCAGCAGAAGTTAATCCTCTATTTACTCTTTTTTTATTTGCTTTTTTTGTAATCCAATTTATTGTATTATCTTTTTTAATTTCAGGTTTAGAGGAGTCTACACAAATTACTTCATAGAAATAATTTACTCCGTCTTTTCCAATTAAATATGAATTTAATATCTCTAAATTTTTGTATTTGTTTCCAACTCTTTGTTCTGCAATCCATTTATAATTCATTTTTAGATTTTTTCTAGCATGTAATCTTTTGCTTCTTCTTCCTTTGTTTGGTCTTGGTCTTTTATGTCCTCCTCTTTTTATTCTTATTCTTATTATTACAAATCCTTTTTTTGCTTTGTATCCTAAAGCTCTTGCTCTATCTAATCTAAGTGGTTTCTCTACTTTTGTAAAAACTCCAGATTTTCTCCATTCTATCATTCTTTCTCTTAAAGTTTTTTTATCTGGTTTTTTCCAGGCTTCTTTTATTTTATGATACATTCCTTTTGCCATGTTAAACGTGAATTTTTTTAGTATTTAAAGTTAATGAGTATGAGGCTGCACGGATTTGAACCGTGGACCCCTACCTATCTGATTTTCTTTTATTATCAGAGTAGTGCTCTAACCAGGCTGAGCTACAGCCTCATGAATATTTGATTGAGAAAGATTATTTAAAGGTTTTCTTTAATTTTTAGTTTCTAATTCAAGAATTAATTTTCCTTTTTCTAATTCATAATCTAAAATAGGAAGATTTACTGGAATTATCTTAGAATATGCTTTATCTTTTGAAACTGCTCTAATTTCAATGCTTTTTTCGAGTTTTCTTATTGAAATTTCTTTTATTGATTTTACTCCAGGCAAACTTATTTCATAAATAAGAGTGTCAGATAATCTTTTTATATTTGTTTTAGGTTCTTTTTTTGGAAGTTTTGAGAAGTTTTTTAATTCATTTTTTGAGAAATCATCTAAAACTTTTTCTTTTTTTTCAGCTTTTTCTTTTTTATTTAATTCTTTTAAATTAATTTCTTTTCCATTTATCATTAATCTTACATTTGTTTTTGGATATTCTCTTTCTTTTTTCATTTCTTTTTTCATTTCTTTTTCTAACATTTTTATTGCTCCTCCTAACATCTTGTTAAATAAATTTCCTGTAATGCCTTCAAAAGGAGAATTGGAATAAGAATCTCTTTCTTCAATATCTTCTCTACCTAACATTCCCCAATCTTTTGAATTCTCTTTTTTTAGAGGAAATCCGCAATTAGGACAAAATTTATTTCTTGAATTTACTTTTTTTCCGCATCTTTTACATTTTTTATTTTTCATGTGCTTCTTTATTGAGGTTTGTTTATATATTTTATTATTTTCTTAAATAATTTCCAATTGAACTGATTTGGTGAGCTTCTTCTACTAGAGTAGGCTTTATTTGTTTTACTATTGCTTTTCTTAGATTTCTTGTACTTAATTTTTTTGTTTCTCTAACTTCTTTTAATTTTGGAATCCACCATGCAACTACTATCATTCTTAAAATTGTTGAAATTATAAAAATAGAAATTATTGGTTCAAAAATCCAGATTGGCAGATATTTAATTAGTAAAGCAGATAATCCTGCACCTACTGAAACACCAATTCCCCACATCATATTATAATAAGAGACTCCCAAGCTTCTTTTTTGCTTACTTACATTATCATATATGAAATTACTACATGCTAGAGCAAATCCTCCCCAAAAAATTCCAGTTACTAATGCAGGAACAAATATTAGATATATTGGAGAAGAGTGTAAAACCCACAATAGAGGAGACAGAGGCAAAAACATAGTGGTTATAATTAGAATTTTATAATTTCCATATTTATCTGCAAGTTTCCCCCACAATTCCACTAACACCAATGAAAATGCTGCTTCAGAAACTAAAATAACCATATAGATTCCATAACTAAATCCAAGATATCTTAAAAGATAAACAGACCATAAAGCACTAGAAACTGCTCCTGCAAAAGCAAATAATGACCTAAAGATCGTAAATTTTCCAAAATTGTTTTCTGGAGCTTTTTTTATAAAAGACCAGAAAGAGAAATAGTTTTCTTTTTTAAATTTTAATTTAGGTTCATATTGTTTTTTGAATATAAAAAAACTAATAAATCTGCATATTAGAGCAGCTGAAAACAAAATAACAAATCCAATCATTGCTGCATTTAATTGTTTGAAATAATCTAAAAGAAAAGCAGAAATAATAGATAAAACTACAGAGGTTATTCCAACTAATAAATTTCTTTTTGAAAACCATTTTCCACGATATTTTTCATCAACCAAATCTCCCATCCAAGAAAACCAGTGAGGATAAACAGCATTTGAAATAATAATATATACTGAAAACGATAATAGTAATAACAGAGGAAGAATGCCTGTTATAATTCCTTTTGAAAAAAGAATGGCTGTTAAAATAAAGGGAATCCACATTAAAGTTTCTAAAAGAATAAAAAAAAGAACTGTTTTTTTCCTTGATTTTTTTCCTAGTTTTTGAGCACTAAATAATTGACTTAAAGGACCTAGAAATCCAGATAAAGAGCTTATTAAAGCAACTAGAGGACTACTAGTATTTATTGCTATTGCAAAAGGTTGAATGAATTTATCTCCAAACGCACTTTTTGCAGAAGCAAATATTCCTTCTTTTATACTATATCTTCTTGCCTGATGTTTTAATTTTTTTATTCCTCTTTCTTTTTTCATTATTAAGTTTTCCTTATAACACAATAATTCTTATAAATTCTTGAAAGTTTTAAAATTTATGGGAAAAGTTTACAAAAATAGCAGACATGTAAGATGGAACTGGCAGACTTCTCCAGATAATGAAGAGAGAGTAAGATATCATTTTGTGGTTGTGGATGACAAATTTAGAGGAGGAAAATTAGATCAAATTAAAGAGAATATTCGTTCAAAAACAATAATGAATTTTCCTTTTGAAGAAATAAGGAGATTAGAAGGAAAAGTTGTTGGAACTAATTTTAGATATTTGTTTGTTAGTTGTGATACAGTTTATTCTCCTAGTTTGGTTAGTTTTGAATCAGTTTCTAAAAACATAAAAAAAGATACAGATTTAATTGAGAGAAAAAGAGGAAATATTGAGGATTATGTTGCAAATCTCTATGAAAAATAAGTAGTTTTAAATATATTCAAAGTTAATTTATTTCTATGAAAAGCCATTATTCATAGGCTTTGCGAAATACAAAATGAAAAATAAATTTTATGTTACAACTGCAATAGATTATGTGAATGCAGAACCTCATATAGGACATGCATATCAGAAAATTGTAGCTGATGTCCTTGCAAGATGGCATAGATTAAAAGGAGAAGAAGTTTTTTTTGTAACTGGAACAGACGAGCATGGAAAAAAAGTTCAAAGAGCAGCTGACAAAGCAGGAACACCAGTTAAGAAATTTGTAGATGAGATTTCAGAGAAATTTAAAGAAGCTTGGAAAAGTTTGAACATAATTCCAGATAGATTTATTAGAACAACTGATTTAGACCATGAACAAATTGTTAAAAAATTTATAGAAAAATGTAATAAGGCAGGAGATATTTATTTAGGAGAATACGAAGGATATTATTGCACTGATTGTGAGGCTTATTATACAGAAAGAGAAGCTCCAAATTTTATTTGCCCAATTCATAACAAAAAACTAGAAAAATTAAGAGAAGCAAGTTATTTTTTTAGACTTTCAAAATATTCTAAATTTCTTTTAGATTTATATAAAAAATCTCCAGAATTTATTTTGCCTAGAGCAAAAAGAAATGAGATAATTAGTAGAGTTAAAGAGGGCTTACAGGATTTAAGTATATCAAGAACAAATTTTGATTGGGGAATTGAATTTCCATTAGATAAAAGCCATGTAGTTTATGTTTGGTTTGATGCATTAGTCAATTATTATAGTGCTACTAGAAAAAAAGGAAAAGAGAGATTTTGGCCTGCCAACCTTCATTTACTTGGAAAAGATAATACTTGGTTTCATTGTGTTTATTGGCCTGCTATGTTGAAATCAGCAGAAATTAAATTACCTTTAACTACTTTTAATCATGGTTTTTTAACTTTTAATGGACAGAAAATCTCAAAATCATTAGGAAATGCAATTTCTCCGAAAATTTTAGTAGAAAAATATGGAGCAGATAGTGTAAGATATTTTTGCTTAAGACATTTTCCTTTTGGAGAAGATGGAGATTTTTCTGAAAAGGCTTTAATTGCAAGACATAACAATGAACTTGCAAATAAATTAGGAAATTTAGTTAGTCGAGTTGCTGGATTAATTGAAAAAAATGGAACTACAAAATGTGAAAATAAATTAATTAAAAAATTAGATGCTAAGAAAATAGACAGATTAATTGAAGATTTTAAATTTGATAAAGCTTTGAATGAAATATTTGCATTTATTGATATTTGCAATGAATATGTTCAGTCTAAGAAAATTTGGGAAACAAAAGATAAAAAATCACTTTATGAATTAAAAGAAAGTATTTTAAAAATTTCTGAGTTACTTTTACCTTTTATTCCTAGTTCTGCTGAAAAAATTTCTAAACAATTTAGTGCAAAGAAGATTGAGAAAGAAGATATTTTGTTTAGAAAGATTTAACTAATTCTGCTTCCGACCTCTATTTCTCCATCTGGTTGAAGAAGTCTAACACTTTTCTCATTGTTATGTTCATCGTATGAGACAGCAGCTAAAAGCATTCCCTGACTTTCAATTCCTCTTAATTTTTTAGGCTCAAGATTAGTAAATACTATAACTTTTTTATTTTTTAGTTGTTCTCTTGAATAGAATTCTTTTAATCCTGCTACTAGAGTTCTTTTTTCTTTTCCAAGATTTATAATTAGCTCATATAATTTATCTGCATTTTCAATTTCTTTTATTTCTATAATTTCTCCAACTCTTAAATCTAATTTTTGCCATTCACTAAAACCAATATTTTCTTCCATTTTATTTGAATCTTAATTTTTTAAACAATCTTTCTAAAAATTTTTCTTTATCTTTGTCAGAATCATAAATCTCATCAATAAGTCTTGCAGCAATTTCTTTATAGGCTTTTGATGGCCTACTTTTTGGATAAACATGAACTACAGCATCTTTTTCTTTTAGAGCTTTTTGCATAATCAAATCTTCTGGAATCATTCCTAAAACAGGAATTTCTAACATTTCTTTTACTGTTTCTGCTTGCATTTCAATATCATTTTTTTTAACACGAGTAACAATAACTCCTAGAATAGGTTTTTTATTTTGCTCTGCTAATTTAATTGCTTTTAATGCATCTACAATTGCAGGCATTTCAGGATTTGTGACAATAATTAATTCATCTGCCATTTCAATTACTGCTTGAGCTTCATGACCTAATCCTGCAGCACTATCTATTATAATATAATCTGCAAGTTTTTCAAAATCTTTTTTAAAATTTTTTAATTTTTCTGGTTTTAATCTTTTTAATTCTTTTATAGAAAGAGAAGAGGGTAAAATTTTTAATCCAGATTCGTGCTCATATACAGCTTCAGAAACATCTGCTTTTTCTGATAAAATATGATTAAGATTTACTGGAACTTCAGGAGAATTTAAATGTATTCCTACATTTGGCGTTGATAAATTCGCATCAATAACTAAAACATCTTTTCCAAAATAATTCATAGCTGCTCCTAGATTTATTGCTGTTGTTGTTTTTCCAACACCTCCTTTTCCTGATGTTATAACTACTATTTTTTGCATTTGTTGTAAGAAACTTTTATTTTAAAATATAAAACTTTTCTTTATATTTTTTAAATTTACATATATTTAAAGCTTTTTGGTATTCTAAGAATTCAAAAAGTTTTTTGTGGTATTTATAAATTTCTCTAATAAATCAGCATAAATTTTTAGTTGTTCCAAATTAATAGGAATTTCCTTTCCTTTATACATAATTTTTAATGTAACATTTTTTCTGAATTCTCCTATTCTTTCTTTTCTAAGATCTTCAATTTTTCTTAACATTTCATATAATTCAATGACTTCTAGAAATTCTTTATTTTTTTTGAAGAGTTTTTTTATTTGTTCTATTTTTCCAACAACATTTGAAGAAATAGAAGAAATTCTTTTTTTCTTTTTTGCATGTTTTAATATTTCATTAATGCTTGTTTCAATCATTTTTCTCCATCTAAGAAGCAAATTTAAAATTACATCACAAGTTTTAGTATACTTCAGACTAACATAAAGTAAATGATCTGCACTAATTTTTTCTTGTATAATGTCTTCCATCTTTTTATTTTAGAAGTAAATCTAACTAAGATTAGAGGGTTTTTATATTTATCTTAAAATTGTGGTTTTTGCGTTTTCTAAAATTTTTTTAAATGTTTCTAGAAATCCTTTTATTATTTCTAGAGTTATTATTTCAGAATTCATATTCTCTGATAAAATAACTATTTTTTCTTGTTTTGAAAATTCAAAAGGACTTTTTTTATGTTTTTCAACTAAATCAAATATTTTTTTAATTCTTTTTATATCCGTTTCTGAGAGATTATATCTAGAATAGCACTTTTCTATAAATGTTTTAAAATTTATTTGAGAATTACTAGAAAGTCTAATTCTTGCATAGAGATATTCATATTGAAGTATTGCATTAATGCAGCTTGCAATTCCTATTTTTATTTCTGTTAAAATTTTTAATAAAAGATTTTTATCTCTTACAAGAGAATAAGTTACATACAAAAGATGGCTTGCAGTTTGAAAGCTTTTTTCTGATTTTTCTAGATTTTCAAAGATTTTTTCCATGTTTTTTAGAAGTATTTGAAATTAATATGGATTTTGGTGATTTAAAATTACTAGCTTAGCTCTAAAATAGCTTCAGCGAGATCACCTGTTTTTTCTAAACTTTCTTTTGCTTTTTCTTCTGAAACTCCTGTTTTTTCTACAATTGTTTTAATATCTTCTTCTGAAATTCCTATTTCTTCATTTTCCTCAGAAATATTTCCTGCAATTTGAAATGTTTCTTGTCCTTGCATTTTTACTTTTGTTACAGAAGGATTTTCAATAATTATTCTAGAATTATCTATTTTTTCAATAATAACTCTTGAAGAGGGAATATCTTCTTGAGCAATTCCCATTTGCTTCATCATTGCTTGCATTTTTTTAGGATTTAGTCCAGGAAACATTTTCAAAATATTAAAGGTAAAACAATTCTCATAACAATTATTAGAATTATAAACGCAACTACATGAGTTGGTTTTAGATTAAATTTACTTTCATACTCTTCTGAATATCTCATTAACCCGCCAAATCCAGCAGGCATGTTTATTTTATTATTTACCATAATTTAGAGAGTTTTAGTGACTATTTAAGGTTTTTTATAAGTTTTAATTTTTATTACCCCAACTTTTATTAACTGGAATTTTCTTAATTATTTATGTCAAAAGATAATTTGAATTTAAAAGAAATAGAAGAAAAATGGAGAAATTATTGGGAAAAACAAGAAATTTATAAATTTAATCCTAACTCTAAAAAGAAAATTTATTCTATTGATACTCCTCCTCCATATGCTTCATCAGGACATCTTCATGTAGGACATGCTCTGCATTATACTCAATTTGAAATAATTGCCAGATTTAGAAGACAAATGGGTTATGAGGTTTATTTTTCTCTTGGTTTTGATGATAATGGACTTCCTACTGAAAAATATGTTGAAGAAAAATTAGGAATTAATAAATCTAAAACAAACAGAGCAGAATTTAGAAAACTCTGTTTAAAAGAGAGTCAGAGAGTTGAACAAGATTATGTAAATAGAGTGTTTAAAAAATTAGGGCATAGTTATGATTGGAATTTAATTTACAAAACAATTTCTCCTGAATCTCAAAAAGTAGCTCAAACAGCTTTTTTAGAATTAATAAAAAAAGAAGATTGTTATAGAAAAGAAGAGCCAGTTATTTGGTGTCCTTATCATGAAACTGCTCTAGCTCAAGCAGAAGTCGAGGATTTAACTAGAAAAACTCTATTACATTATATTGATTTTGATGTTTCTGAAGAAAACAAAAAAATAACAATTGCAACAACTCGTCCTGAATTTTTAGCGGCTTGTGTAGGAATTTTTGTTCATCCAGATGATAAGAGATATAAAAAATTAATTGGAAAAAAATTAATTGTTCCTCTTTTTAATCAAAAAGTTGAAATTAGAGCTGATGAAAAGGTTGATAAGAATTTTGGAACAGGAGTTGTAATGATTTGTACTTTTGGAGATTCCACAGATATTGAATGGTGGAAGAAGTATAGATTAGAACTTAAATCAATTTTAAATTCAGATGGAACTCTAAATGAATTAGCAGGAAATTATTCTGGATTAGATATTAAAAAAGCAAGAGAAAAAACTTTAGAAGATTTGAGAAAACAGGAAAGATTAAAAAAATTAGAGAATTTAGAGCAAATTGTTGGAGTATGTTGGAGATGTAATACTCCTGTAGAGTATTTAGTTACAAATCAATGGTTTGTTAAGACTTTAAAATATAAAAAAGAATTAATTAAAAGAGCTAGAGAGATTAAGTGGATGCCTGAATTTATGAGATTAAGATTTGAAAATTGGACTGAAAATTTAAAATGGGATTGGATTATTTCAAGACAGAGATATTATGGTGTTCCTATTCCTGTTTGGTATTGTGAAACTTGCAATGAAATTATTTTACCTAAGAAAGAAGAATTGCCTTTAGACCCTTTAGAACATAAAAAAACTTGTCCTAAATGTGGAAAATTAGCAGTTCCTGATTCTGATGTTTTTGATACTTGGATGATATCTTCAAATACTCCTGAAATTGCTTGTAAATGGTTGGAAGATTCAAAGAACTATAAAAAAATAACTCCAATGTCTTTAAGGTCTCAATCTCATGATATAATTAGAACTTGGGCATTTTATACTATTTTAAAAAGTCATTTATTGTTTAATAGAAAACCCTGGGAAAGAGTAATGATTGGAACTTATGTTTTAGATGAAAGAGGAAAAGGAATGTCTAAAAGTAAAGGAAATGTTGTTTGGGCAGATGAATTAATTGAAAAATATGGAGTAGATGCCTTGAGATATTGGGTTGGAACAGCAAGTCTTGGAGCAGATATTTCATTTAAAGAAAAAGATTTGGTTTCTGGGAAAAGATTTTTAACTAAATTAGAGAATGCTTCTAATTTTGTTTTTATTAATCTAAATAATTATTCCAGAAAAAAACCTAAGAAACTAGAGGAAATTGACATAGATATGTTACAAAGACTTTCTAAAGTTATTGAGAAAGTCAAAAAAAATTATATGAATTATAATATTGCTAGTGCTAAAAGAGAAGTAGAAGAATTTTTTTGGAAAGTTTTTTGTGACAATTATTTAGAAATAATTAAGAGAAGAATTTATAATGAAGAAGGAGACAAAAAATTGTCAGCTCAATATGTTTTATATGAATCTCTTTTAGCTATTTTAAAAATGATTGCTCCTATAACTCCCTTTATTACAGAAGAAATTTATCAAAAATATTATAAAAAATATGAAAAAGAAAAGAGTATTCATATTTCTAAATGGCCAGAAATAAATCTCAAATTTAATAAAAAAATTGAAAAAACTGGAGAATTATTTGAAAGTATTTTATTTAGAGTTAGAAAATTTAAATCAGATAAAAATCTTTCAATGAAAAAAGAAATAATTCTAACTCTAGAAGAAAAAGACAAATCAAGATTAAAATCTGTTTTAGATGATTTGAAAAATGTAACAAATGCAGTTGAAATTAAACAAGGAAATTTTAAAGTAGAATTCAATTAATTTTATTTTTTCTTTAAGAGTTTATAAAAATTAAATCCTGTTTCTCCTTTTGGAATAAATTTTAGCTTAGGATCTATTATATGAGGTAGATTCGAATATTCTTTTTCATTTGAATAAAGAAGACTATATTCTATTCTTTGCTCTTTTAGATAATTCTCTACTTTTTCTGAGAGTTTTGAATCATCTCTTATTAAAAGAATTTTTTCCATTTATATTTAATTTCTTTTTTGTTTAATAATTTATCTATGTTAAATTAACTAATTTTATAAACTAGGCTTTGCTTTTTGTTTTATGGCCATAACAAAATATGAACTTGAAGATATTTTACAAGAATTAGAACAGCATAAAGGAAGACACACTGAATTAATTAGTGTTTATATTTCTGAAGGATATGATGTAAATGCTGTTCAGAGACAATTAGAAGCAGAGAAATCAACTGCTAAAAATATTAAATCAACTTCTACTCGAAAAAATGTGGGGGATGCTCTAGATAAGCTTGTAAGATATTTAAAAAGTTTAAAGAAAACTCCTGAAAATGGACTTGCTCTTTTTTGTGGAAATGTTTCAAAAGTTGAAGGACAACAGGATTTACAATTGTGGGAAATAGAACCTCCTTTGCCAATTAAAATGAGATTATATAGATGTGATAAGGAGTTTGTTTTAGAACCTTTGAGAGAAATGTTAGAGGTTTCTGAGGTTTTTGGATTATTGGTTATGGATAGAAAGGAAGCAACAATTGGAGTTTTAGAGGGAAAAAGAATAGAAGTTATTCAAAAAATGAGTTCAGGTGTTCCAAGTAAAGTTAGAGCAGGAGGACAATCAAGTCAAAGATTTCATAGAATTACAGAAGGACTAACAAAAGAATTTTATAAAAGAATTGCAGATGAAATGAAAAAAATCTTTTTTGAAATGCCTAAATTAAAAGGAATTTTAATTGGAGGACCCATTCCTACTAAAGACGAATTTATTGATAATGAATATTTAGCTACTAAATTAAGAGAAAAAATAATTGGAAGAGTAGATATTGGAGATAGTAATGAATCTGGTTTAAAAGAATTAGTTGAAAAATCTCAAGATATTTTGGTTAATCAGGAAATTGTTTATGAAAAGAAACTTATGGAAAGATTTTTTGAGACATTAGGAGAAAATCCAGAATTAGCAACTTTAAAAGAAAAAGACACAAAAAAAGCTTTAGAATATGGTGCTGTAGAGATTTTATTTTTATCTAAATCTACTGATAAAAAGATTGCAAAAGAACTTAAGAAAATGGCAGAAAATATTAGTTCAAAAATAGAAATTATTTCAACAGAAACTGAAGAAGGAGAGCAATTTTATAATTTGGGTGGAATTGGAGCTATTTTAAGATACAAGCTTTAGAAATTATTCTTTATTGAATTGTATTGTTCTGCGATTTTAGAATTCATATGGCTTACTTTTTCCTTGGACATACATTTCTTGTACAAATTTTTCAGAATTCTCTAATTTATTGTAATCTTTTTCATAATATGGGCTATCTTTTTCAGTACAAGGCATCTCAATTTGAAGGCCTTTTTCATCTATATTATCGCTTATTTCATTCATATTCTTGAATATTTTTTTAGTTTATATAAATTTAGTAAGGACAGTGATAAATTTTATGAATTATTTTGTTGGAAATTGTTTTTAGAGTCATATTATTTTCTTTTATTAGTTTTTTATTATTTTTAGATATTCTATTTTGAGGAGGTTTAAATAGAGTTGGTTCATATCCAAAGCAAGTCTTAAATTCATCTATGCCTTCTTGTAAATAAGCTTGATTTCTATTAATTTCAAATTCTCTATAAGTATGATAAACTCCATGCAATCCTAATGTTTTATTTAGACTTAGAATATATTCACACCATTCAGGATTTTCAGAAATTGGAGTGTTATTAAATTTAGGAATTACAAACAAAATGTCTGCTTTTTCTAAAAGTTCTTCTGCACAAAAAAATTCAGGAGTTACATCATCTATTTCTTTTGGACTGATTAATCTAAGAAATAAAAGAGAAATTCCCAATACAAGAATAATACTAAAAAATATTAACTCTTTTTTCATAAAAAAAATTAGAGAATAATGCTTATAAAGACTCTGTTATTTTTAGATATATGAAAAGCGATACTCTAGATGAGATTGAAAATTTTAAAGAAAAGGAATATATTAAGCTTTTAGAAGCGATTTTTTTTATTTCTGGAAGATTTTTAACAATTCCAGAATTAGTCTCATTGTCTGATTTAAGTCCTGCAATTATTCCAGGAATTATTGAGAAGATTAGAGAAAGATATGATGAAAATTCTGCAATTGAAATTGTTGAGAAGAATAATATGTGGAAAATGGATGTAAAACCAAATTATGTTTATTTAATTAATAAATTAGCAACAGGAAGTGCAGAATTTTCAAAAGCAGAACAAGAAACTTTGGCTATTATTGCTTTTAAACAACCTATTAAGCAATCAGTAATAATTAAAATAAGAGGAAATAAAGCTTATGACCATATAAAGAAATTCTCTGATTTGAGTTTAATTAGAAAAAAGAAATTAGGACACACTTATGAATTGAGTTTAAGTGATGATTTTTATGATTATTTTAATGTTAGTTCAGAATCCAATAATCTTTCTAAAAAAGATTAAATAAAAGTAAAACTTCTTCACAATAATCTTTTAAAACAAGAAAATTCTAGTTGATTTGCATAAAATGGACTTTATAACAATTGTATTTTTAGTATACACCTTCATAGCATTTTACTTTTTTTTCCTATTTATATTAATCTATTTTCAGAATAAAGATAAGTTTTTTTATTATCCCAAGGCAAAAAAATTATATTCTCTAAGTATTGTTATTCCATGTTATAATGAAGAAGACCATATTGGAGGCACAATTGAATCTCTTCTAAATATGGGTTATAAAGGATTGAAAAAAATAATTATTGTTGATGATTGTAGCACTGATAATTCTTATAAAATTATGAAGGATTATGAGAAAAGATATTCTATTGTTAAAGCTGTTCAAACTCCTAAAAATACAGGAAATGCAGCAGGAGCAAAAAATTATGGCTCTAAATTTGTTAAAACAGAGTTAATAGGATTTACAGATGCAGATTCTTATCCTGAGAAAAAATCTGTAAATAAAATGATTGGTTTTTTTAATGATTCTCAAGTTGGAGCAGTTACATCTACTGTTTTAGTAAAAAATAGAGAAAATTTTATAGAAAAACTTCAATCAATAGAATACAAAGTAATTAAATTTAGTAGAAAATTATTGGAATTTATTGATTCTATTTATGTTACTCCTGGACCTTTAGCAATTTATAGAAGAAAAGCTTTTGAAAAAATAGGAAGATTTGATGAGAAAAATCTAACAGAAGATATTGAAATTACTTGGAAATTACAGGCTAATAATTGGAAAATAAAAATGTGTGTTCCTT
This sequence comes from Candidatus Pacearchaeota archaeon, assembly GCA_017609755.1. GTDB lineage: Archaea > Nanobdellota > Nanobdellia > Pacearchaeales > GW2011-AR1 > JAFCEV01. Next base: position 11,318 of record JAFCDI010000001.1, on the reverse strand, counting down.
CAAGAGTTTATTCTGTGGCTCCAAGCAAAATAAAAGAATGGATTAAGCAGAGAAATCGATGGAATATTGGAGGTTTACAAACAATTTTTAAATATAAAAAAGAAGCAGTTAATAGAAAAGGAATGCTTGGAGCATTTATTCTTCCTTTTTTTATATTGTCTTGGCTTTTGGGATTATTTGGAATCTTTATGTTAACATATAGACTTTCAAGAAATTTTATTCTTTCTTTTCTCTCTACTAAATACTCTCTTGAGGCTCAAACAGCAGTTCTTGCTTTAAGAGATATAAGTCTTACAATGAATGTTTTAATTTTTCTAGGAATAATTCTTTTTTTATTTGGATTATTTTTTACACTTATAGCTCTTTCAAATGTAAAAGAAAAGAATTATCCAAATATAGGAGCATTTACACTTGGATTTTACCTTATTTTTTACTTATTAGCATATCCTATGATTCTTATGATTTCACTAACTAAATTTTTAAAAAGAAAACGAACTTGGTAAAAAAGAAGAAAAATGAAGATATTACAAAATAAAAAAAGAGTTTTTTGGGAAGCATTGTTATTAACAATAATTATCTTTATTTTTGGAATGCTTATAGGAGCTAATTTTGAAAGAGAAAATTTAGATAAAATAGAACAATTTTATGCTAAATCAGAAGTTCTTTTTATGGATATGTTTGCTTTAAATGAAAGAATAAATTCAGAAGACTCTTGCGAAGTTTTAATTGATTCAAATATACAATTGGCAAATAATATTTATGAAGAAGCTTATGCTCTTGAAAAATATGAATCTGCTGGAAAAATCACAGAAGGTTTGAAAATAGCACATAGAAAATATGATATGTTAAGAACTTTTTTATGGATTAATTCAATTGATATATCAGAAAAATGTAGTGGAGATTTTAATACTGTTGTTTATTTGTATGAATATCAAACCAAAGATTTAGCAGTTAAAGCAACTCAAAATGTGTGGTCAAAGATTATTTTTGATTTAAAACAAGAATATGGAAATTCTATTGTTTTAATTCCTATTGCAGTTGATAGTAATTTAGTTTCTCTAGATGCTCTTTTGGAAAATTTTGAAATTTCAAAATATCCTACAGTTATAATTAATGAAAAAAATGTAATTTCAGAATTAAATAGTGTAGAAGATTTGTCTAAATATTTGTATTAATTGTAGTTTTTTAGTATAGAAATCTTAAAAAAGAACTTGAAGTTTATTTTTTTATGGATGAATGTTTTTATTGTGGTGCAAAGATAAATAGAGTTAGACTTTTTGATGCAATTTCTGATGAAGGAGTTGTGAAAATTTGTGAAAAATGTGCTAGAGACGAGCATATTCCTATTATTAGAAGACCAACTACTTTTCAATTAAAAGAAGCAGAAAGAAAACAAACTTTTTATGAAAGAGCTTCTAGTTCTATAAAAGAAGCTGAAAAAAGAGAAAATCCTGAAAAAAAATTACAAGAGACTACTCTAAGAGAAATTGTAGATAGAAATTATGAATCTAAAGCTCCTAAGAAAAAAGAATTACGTCCAGAGATGATAGATAATTTTCATTGGACAATTATGAGAGCAAGAAGAAGAAAAAAATTAACACAATCTCAACTTGCAAAACAAATTGAAGAATCAGAAGCTGCTATAAAAATGGTAGAGCAAGGAATTTTGCCAGAAGATGATTATAAATTAGTTAACAAATTAGAGAATTTTTTGAATATAAGAATTATTCGTCCAGAATTCGAAAAAGAGATAAAACCAGAAAAATATCCAAAAAAACTTAGTTTTGAAAGAAATGAGGCTAAAATTTTAACAATAGATGATTTAAGAAAAATGAAAGAAGAGCCAGAATTTGAATCTGAAGAAGAAATAGAAGAAATTGAAAATAATTTTAAGAATTTCAAAAAGAAAGAAGAAGATATCGAGAATAGAGAAATTTTAGAATCAAATACTGGAGAAATTTCTAAGAAAGAAATGGACAGAATTCTTTTTGGAAGGTAAAGTTTATAAACTAATTTAATGAATTTCTATTATGAAGATTAAAATTATTAAGAATGCAAAAGAGGAAATGGAATTTCAGTTAGAAAGTTTAACAATTGCAGAACTTCTGAGATTTTATCTTAATGAAGATTCTTCTGTTAATTTTGCAGCTTGGAAAAGAGAACATATAACTGAAAAACCAATTATGTTATTAAAGACAAAAGGAAAAACTCCTAAAAAAGCTCTTAATGATGCAATTTCTGCTGCTACAAAAGACTTAGATAAAATAGAAAGTGATTTTAAGAAACTAAAATAGAGTATAATAATACTTATTAATTCTTGAATTTGATTATTTTTATGTCAAATAAAATATCTACAGGCAGTTATGATTTTAATAAATGGCTTTATGGAGGCTATGAAAAAGATGTAATTACTATGATTGTTGGACCTCCTGGAAGTGGAAAAACTAATTTTTCAATTCTTGTTTCTTGTAGTCAGGCAAAAAAAGGAAATAGAGTTATTTTTGTTGATACAGAAGGAGGCTTTTCAAGTGAAAGAGTTAAGCAGTTAGTTGAAGAAGAATCTGAAAAAACTTTAGAAAAAATTCTTTTATTAAAACCAACTAATTTTGAAGAGCAGAAAAAAGCTTTTGAAAAACTTTTTTTACAAATCAAAAAAGAACATATTAGTTTAATTATTATTGATGGAATGGCAATGTTATATAGATTAGAATTAGCAGATGCCCAGAAATCAGGAGATTCTGAAAATGTTAAAAAATTAAATAGAGAAATAGCAAAACAAATGAGAAATTTAGCTGAAATATGCCGTAAACAACAGATTCCTATTTTAATTACAAATCAGGTTTATATGAATTTTTTATCAGAAGAGGACTGGAAAAAAGGAGTTGAAAGAGAAACAAATATTGTTGGAGGAGATTTATTCAAATACTGGAGCAAATGCATAATTGAATTAAAAAATGAAAAAGGAAGAAGAAAAGCAATTTTATTAAAACATAGAAGTTTGCCTTTAAAAGAAATTAATTTTGAAATTAGAGATAAGGGTATTTTTAAAAAAAGATGGATATAATATCACACAATTATTTTTAAATATATACTTTTAGATATTGGTATGGGGAATTTTATACCTTTAGAAAGAATTTGCGAGGAATTTGATTTTATTTTATTAGACACTTCTGCTCTTATTAATTTTCTAGAAGCAAAAAGTAGCACTTCTTTAAAATTAAAAGATAGAATTTCTTGCAAAAAATCTGAAATTGACTCTTGCATTTTCTTTAATAAGTATTTAAAACAAAAAGGAATGTTTTATTTAACAGAAAGAGTTTCTGAGGAATTTGAATGTCCAAAAAATAAAACTTTTGAAGAAGTACTTCCTTACTCAAATCGTTCAAAATCCTCAAAAAAAGAAAGAGTTTATTTTGGAAAGATTTGTTCTGCTATGAAAGAAAGAAAAAAATTGTTAAAGAATTTTAAAAAAGAGAATAAAATTATTAATTTAGATATTTTTGAAAATTATAAATATAATCAAATATATCGAAGAAATAAACCTCTTAAAAAAATTAAAAGATTAACTGAAACAGATTATGATTTGTTAATTACAGCAGCTGTTTTTAGTGTTTCTAGAGGAAACACTTCTTTAATTTCTAATGATTTTTCTATTTTATATGCATATCAGGATTTAATTAAAAATGAGAGATTTAATTCTTCTAAATATGGATTTTTTATAAGGAAAAAAGAGAATACTTTTTCAAGAGGAATAGTCTAAACAATAAATTCTTTTAAATATTGAAAATTTGTTTAAAAAATGGAAAATATAAAGTTTGAGGTTCTAAAAAAAGTTGCAGAAACCAGTTTTAAATTTAGAGAATTAAAAAATATTTCTAAAGTAGATAGTATTTCTCCTCCAAGTGTTTTTATTGGTTCTAAATTAAAATATCCTTTAGTTAATGTTGGAATTTTATCTCCTCTTGAAAAAGATGAAAATGCAAAATTATATGATGATGAAAAATATTGGGCAGAAAATAACTTTGATATTTCAGATGTAATTAAATTGAGAAATAGTTTGTTAAATTCAAGATTTCAGTCAAAAGTACAGGATTCTAGATTAAATAAAAAATTTGTTAATCTAGCTCAAGAAATTGCAATCGCAGCTAAACCAGTGAATGTTGAAATTGAATTAAAAAATAAACTTTCTTTTAAAAGAGAAAGAGACAGAGTAATTACTCCTCAAGGATTAAGGGCAAATTTAAAACAGGCGATTATTACTGGAAATGTTAAAATCTCAAAAAAAGTAGATAGAGTTATGAATGATGAGATAAAGGCAGTAGAAGGAATAAAAATTTTATATAAAAATAATTTTGATGAGTATTCTTTAAGCAAGATTTTGAGTGTAGGTGTAATTGGTTTAAAAAAGAATAAGAGGCTTGTTCCTACTCGATGGAGCATTACTGCTACAGATGATATTATTGGAAAACAACTTATAGAGAAAATTAAAGAATATAAGGAAATAGAAAACTATGGGCTTTTTTTTGGAGAGTTTCTTGGAAATCAATATTTAATTCTTTTTTTTCCAAATGTTTGGAGTTATGAATTATTTGAGCTCTATTATCCAGGCAGTTCTTGGAATTCCTCAAAAGAGATAAAAGCTGCTACTGATTTTGAATTTTATTCTGGAAGAAAAAATTATGCTTCTAATACTTCAGGAGGATATTATGCAACTCGATTAGCTATTTTGAAATATTTGAATAAAATAAAAAGACAAGCAAGTGTTTTAGTAGTAAGATTAGAAACTCCATCTTATTGGGCTTCTTTAGGTGTTTGGGTTGTTAGAGAGAGTGTAAAAAAAGCTCTTAATAGAGAAATGGAATTTAATAGTAGAGAGGAATTAATCAATTCTGCAAAAAAAATAGCAAAAATAAAATATAATTTTGATTTTTCTTTTATTTTAAATAAAAGTTTATTATTAAAGAAAATTAAAGAAGAAAAAAGATTACAAGAATGGTTTTAGTAGAGGGCTTTTAGAGAATAATTTTTAAATATATGCTTCTTATTTTTTCTATGTTTGATTTATCTAATTATATGAGAAAATTGAATAGAAAATCTAGAAGATTAAGAAAAAGAGGACAAGATTTATATGTAGCTACTTTTTTTTCTATTAAAAAAATTATTTCTTTGCCTTATATAGATCGTATGTCAAAAAAAGATGGCTCTTTAAAAATAACTTATAATGATATTGAATATCTTAAAAATTTTTTTCCAAATGTGAACACTAAAAACTGTCTAGATATAAATGTTTTTCCATATTCTTACTTTGATTATTCAAATCTAGAAGATAAATTAAAAATAGAAATTTAATTATGATATTTTTTCTTATAACTTTCAATTCTTTCTTTGTTTGTTGGACATTCAGGATTAAAACAAAATATCCAAGGTTTTTTTCCTTTTCTTAAACTCATTAATAGTGGAAAGTCACACTTCTCACAGATTTTGTCTGTTTTTTTAAAACTTCCATTTGGAGGAAGGCTATATGTATTTTTACAATTTGGATAATCATCACAAGCAATAAAAAATCTTTTTGTTTTTCTAGAATAAGTTATTCCTAAATTTCCTTTTTTGCAAACTGGACAGATATTTAATTTATTTTCTTGTTTTTCTTTTTCAAAATGTTCTAAATTTGCCTTTAAAAGCTCTTTTCCTATTTTTTCCTCATTTTCTTCAAAATCTTTTGAAATTGAAGTTATTGTTTTTTTTGCTTTTTCAATTATTTTTTTCTCTCTCTCTTTGTGATTTCCTTTTGCTTTTTGTATTGATTCTATTTCTGTTTCAAATCTTCTTGTTAATTCTTCATCAATTATAATTGGAGAGAATTTTTCAAGAGTGGATATAAGAGACATTCCTAGAGGAGTAACTTCTATTGATTTTTCTTTTATGTAATTTCTATCATAAAGAGTTTCTAGTATCATTGAACGTGTTGCTTTTGTTCCTAAATTCTTTTTTTCAAGCTCTGAGATTATTGAAGCTGGAGAGTATCTTTTTGGAGGTTGAGTTTGTTTTTCCTCATTTCTACATTTTATTATTTCTGCATTTTCTTTAATATCTGGAATTTCATTTTCCTTTAGTTTTGAAGGATATATTTCCATCCATGCTTTTTTTCTTACTGATGAACCTCTAGCCGAAAAAACTAATTTATTTACTTCTGTTTTTATTGTTTTACTATCAATAATTGCACTATCACAAAATAAAGCTAAAAATCTTTTAACAATTAATTCATAAATTTTATGTTCATCTCCAGATAAAATTTGATAATTTCCTGTAGGATATATTGATGGATGGGCAGGATCTGATTTCTTACCTTGAATTGGAGTATTTCTTGTTATTAATTTTTCAATTTGATATTTTTTAGCTAATTTATTTAGAATTTCTTTATAGTTTACAGACTCTGGAAGTTTTTGACTTGAAGTTCTTGGATAAGAAATTAAACCAGAAAGATAAAGAGATTGTGCTGCTTTTAGAGTGTTTGAAGGAGTTATTCCATGAAATTTATAGGCTTCTGTTTGAAGAGTTGTTAAATTAAAAGGAGGATTTGGAGGAAGGAATTGTTCTTTTTTTTCTGTTTTTACTTTTATCTTTTTTCCTTTTAATTTGTCAAATTTTTTTAATTCTTTTTTATCAAAAAGATCTTTGTTATGTTTTAGTTCTAGGGAATTTGTTCTGTCATTTATTTCTATAAATATTTGCCAGTAAGTTTCTGGTTTGAATTTTTGTATTTCTCTTTCTTTTTTAACTAAAAGATTTAAAGTTGGACCTTGAACTCTTCCAATAGACATTATTCTAAATTTTCCAGTTGTTTTTATTGCATTCATTAGTGCTCTTGAGAGATTTATTCCATAAAACCAATCTAAATAATGTCTAGTTTCTCCTGCAATTGCTTGTCCCCAATTTATTGTTTTTGATTTTTTTTGATAAGCTTCTTCTAATTCTTTTGCAGTTAAAGTAGAAAACTTCATTCTATTGGCATCTTCTTGTCCACAAATAAATCTAATAATATTATATCCAATTACTTCTCCTTCAATATCATAATCTGTAGCAACTGTTAAGCTTCCAGCTGATTTTGCTAGTTTTAAAAGAGCATCATAATATTTTTTTGTAAAATCTTTTTTTCTTGCAAGATAATTTGGAACCCATTTTATATTAAATATTGGAAGTTTTTTCTTTGCTCTTTCTTGTTTTAGAGTAAATAAATGTCCAACAGCACATGCAACTAGAATTCTTTTTCCATTTTTATCAATTTCGTAATAAGGAATTTTTTTAAAATCTCTTTTTTCAGCATCTCCTAAAGCAGAAGCAATTTTAAGAGCAGCTTGAGGTTTTTCAGTTATTATTAATTCATATCCTTCTTCTTTTAAATTAATTTTGGGAATTTCATAGATTTCTTTTTCCTCTTTAGCTTCTTTATATGATTTTTCTGTTTTAGTCTTTGATAGACTTGTATCTTCTTTTACTCTTTTTTCAATACTATACTTTAAATCATCAGCATCAATTGGAAAATAATTCTCAGCAATATTTTCTGCTCTAGTTTTTTTAAGTTTTCTTGGCATTATTTATATTTAGACAAAGAACTATTTATAGGTTTTTCTATTGTTTTTACTTTAACAATTCTTATAAAGAATGAAAAAAGACTATTTTTATGAACAAAATTCTTTTTATTTGTCATGGAAATGTAGGTAGAAGTCAGATTGCTGAAGCATATTACAATTATTTTACTAATTCAGATAATGCAATTAGTGGAGGAACAGACTCTATAGCACCTCATTTATATAAGGTTCCTGGAAATTTAATAAAAAAAGTGATGTTAGAAGAAGGAATTGATTTATCTGGAAAAGTAGTTAAATATGCAGACAGAACAATGCTTAGAAATGCCAATGAAATTTATGTTCTTTGCAAAAGAAAGTATTTATCAGATGAGATTTTGAATGAGGAAAAATATTTAAATAAGCAACTGAAATTTTGGAATATTAAAGATCCTTTTAATAAGAATTTAGATGAAGTTAGGAAAATTAGAAATCAAATAAAAGAAAAAGTACTTTCTATAATTTCCTAATTAGATTTCAAAGATTACTGGTTTTTGAGAAACATTAATTACTCTTGTTTTACCTATTTTTTCTTCAATTCCTCCTGCTTCGTGAATATGTCCTGAAATTGCAATATCTGGCTTGAATTTTTCTATTGCTTTTCTCACTGAGTATGAACCTGCTCCTTCAAATAATTCAACTTTTGTTTTTGCTGGAGGAGTGTGAGTAACCATTAATTTCTTTTTAAGATTCTTTATTTTTTCATGACTTTTTTTTAGATTTTTAAAAATTTCTTCATCTTCAATCCAAAAAGGGCCTACAAGAGAGTCATAACCTGTTCCAAAAATTCCTAAATTTCCTATTTTATGAGGAGAAGTGTGAAGATTTCTTGTGTTTGGATAAGTTTGAACTAAAAAATCTATTGTACTGTTTGGTTCGTGATTTCCAGGAATTAATAAAACCTCTTTTTTTGCTTTTATAAAAGGACCTACAATATCCTTTGAAGATTGATCTAACCAAGTTATATCTCCTGCTAAAATAACTAAATCTACTTTTTCTTTTACTGCTTTTTGAGCTAATTTTTTTGCTAATTGAGTGTCTCCGTGAATATCTCCTATTGCAAGTATTTTTGTTCTTTTTTTCATTATAATATTTAATATTTTAAATTAATAAAGTTTCTGAAATTCTAATTTTTCACTGACTAGTTGTAGTGAATATATACACTCCAAAACATTTAAAAGCACATACTCATCTGAATATATACATTAAATCACACATGTCAAAATGAAAGACAACTTTGATATCTTTTTTAGGAGAAAGCCAGCATTGATGTTGGTATCTTTAAAGAAGAATACAAGGATGAGATATGGCAGTATTTTGGCAAAAGAGGTTGACTGTACCTACAGTCATGCTGTAAAAATTTTACAGACATTAGAAGATTTGAAATTGGTGGAGTTTGAAAAAAAGGGGCGAATAAAATTAATAAAACTCACCAAAAAAGGTAGAGCTGTTGCAGATGCAATAGAAAATATCCAAGATTTGATTAGATAATCAAATTAAACTGCCCCTTGTAAATTTCTTTAATTGTAATTGTAAAACTTTAAATAATTTGGAAAACTATTATTTTTATGGTTAAAAAGTGGATAGCAAAAGCTCTTTCAAGACCAGGAAGCCTTCATTCTGCTTTGAATATTCCAAAAAAAGAAAAAATACCTATATCTCTTCTTAATGCAATTATTAATGCAAAAGCAGGACAAATTATTAAAAATCCTACATCTAAAGGAAAAAAAATAATCAAAGTTACAAGAAAATTAGAACAAAGAGCAATTCTTGTTAGAAATCTAAAAAATATGAAGAAATAAGTTTTTAAACTTCTTCTATGATATATTATTTATGGCTCTGTAGCTCAGTTTGGTAGAGCACCAGACTCTTAACAAAGGAGATTTTAGAGAGATATCTGGGTGTCGGGGGTTCAAATCCCTCCAGGGCCATAAAATATTTATTTTATATTTATACTCTCTACTCAAGTCTAGGTGCTTATTGATATGAGAGATAGTTTCATCTATACTCTCTACTCAAGCCTAGGTGCTTATTGATATGAGAGATAGTTTCACCTATACTCTCGCCAAATATGAGAGCATTTTGTACATTTGAAGAATTTTGTTTCTGCTTCATCTCCTGCACGAGTTTGAACTGTCCAAAAAAAAGCTTTTTCATTTCCACATTTTTTACATTTTTCAGAAACAATTGGAAGAGTTTCAGTATCTTTTTCAGTTACAACACCTATTTCTCCTCTTTTTTCTATTTTTTCAGAGCTAATTATTTTTATTTTTTCTTTTGAAGAGTAATCGCATCTAGGACAACCAAAATTTTTTCTTTTTTGAATTAATACTGAACCACACTTTGGACAAAATTCCATTGTAGATTTTACATTTCCTCTTTTATAAATATTTGCTTTTAATTTTCACTACAAAGCCCTCTTTCTGAAATTGGCTTATTTGCTTCAAAAAATACTAATTTAATCCAACCAATATAGGGAACTAATCTAATTACTGCTTTTCCAACTATTTTATCTTCTGAAATAGCTCTTTCAAAACTTAATTGTCCATTGTTATTATCCCCTATTGTAGAAAAAATATAATTTTCATTTTCTTGTTGTATATTAATTACTCTGTGAATAATAGGATTTCTTTGATTTACTTCAAAAATTATAACATCTCCTATTTCTATTTTTTCTGGTTTTTTACCTATTATAAATAAAATATCTCCTTTATTGAACCCTCTTTTAAATGAAAATTCTTCAAACTCTGATTTAGTAATATCTAATTCAAAATATTTTACATCATGTCTGTCCCACCAATTATCAAAGTTTGAAAAAATATTTCCTGAATGATACATACTACAAGATTCTACAATTGCTAAAGGAAGGGCTGTTCCAGTTACTAAATTTAATAGAGGAAAAAAGATTAATTTTATAACAATAAATAGAAACAAGATAGAGATTATCCATCCTTTTAGACTATTGTCCTTCCAAACAATAAACCAAAATTTTTTCCAGAAATTTTTAAAACTCTTTTTGAAATTTTTCATATTTTGTAAAGAAGAAGAGGGTTTTTAAAATATGCGATGTAGAAAATAAATTCTTAAATATAAATTATTTTTTGTTTTTTTATGGTTAGAAAAAATATAAGTAGAGTAGTTAAATTACCTAGTTTTAACGAAATTTTGTATCATGCTAATGGAGAAGGTGAAGAAGAAACTTTACTTTTATTTAATATATTAAATCCTAAGTGAGAAAGAGAAATTTGATTAAAAGTAAAAGATACAAAGGGTTCATATACATCTTTAGCTATTAAATAAGTAAAATAGGCGTAAATAACCAGCGTGAAAAAGACTAATATTGAAAGTATGAGGTTTGCTATTTCAAAGCACATTTCTACAAGAATAATAAACATATTTTAAAGATTTATATAATAAAAACAATATTGACTTTTTACAGAAATCACAAAGGTTTATTTAACCTCACATGTTAAATATAATATTAAAATGAAGAAATGACTTAAACGAACTATTAAATTTCTATTAATGTATTTAGTCCCTCCATTAGGTTTTCTTATTCCTTATTGGATACTCTCTTGGTTAGCTTTTAACATAGAAAGTAGTTTAGGATTTTGGACAATTACAATTATTATCTATATATTTATGGTATTTTATTTAATAGGATATTATAAATATCTAAAACATTTGGAATAG
>JAFCDI010000019.1:12702-13174 GCA_017609755.1 Candidatus Pacearchaeota archaeon | reverse complement strand
GGCGTGGGCGTTTATTCTTTCTAATACTCTAGCAATATTTATAAGGGGAAATTCCTTTTGCTAAATATGTCAAATGAGGATATTGAACTTGCAGAAGAGCATATTAAATTAGCTGAAGATTTGGTTCTTGAAGAATCTAAAAAATCAAAAAAACCTGTTAAAGAATTTAAAGAAGCTGAATTTGCTCTAGAAAAAGCAGAATCAGAAATAGCAGATTTAAAGGAAAAGTAAGTTTATTTTAAAAAGAATAATTTTTTATAAGATATTTGATTTAATTAAATATGAAAAGAGGAATATTAATTATACTCTTTATTGGATTTGCAATTCTAATTGTTGGAGGATTTTTTGTTTTTAAGAGCAAAAGCAATTTAGAAATTCCTTATAATGAATCTCTATCTGCAGATAAACAAATAGATTATTTAGGAGAGCAAACTACAATAATGCATAGAGATTTTAAGGCAATAATAAAAAA
>JAFCDI010000019.1:0-12664 GCA_017609755.1 Candidatus Pacearchaeota archaeon | reverse complement strand
AAAGGTCTTGAAAATTCTAAACAAATAATTCCTGATTTTGAATTAATAGAAAACATAGACAAAGAAAATGAATATTTTTCTGGAAAAAGAATAAGATTTAGTGGAACTTCAGAAAGTGTAAAGAGAAACTTTGTTCAATTCTTTGGAATTAAATACAATAATCTTTATGTAATTTCTTACTCTTGTCCTATTGAGAATTGTAATTCTTATGCAATATACAATAGTTTAGTTGAAAGTTTTGAACCAATTATAGTAGAAATAAAGACTTAAAAATAATTAACGAAACCTTTTTATATTTCTCTAGACTATTTTTTAAATGGAGGGGATAAAAAAGAGTCCTTGGATAAAAGGATTACTATATGCTTTGATTTTGATTGGAGCTTATTTTATAATTAATGCTTTTTTTAAATTTAAATTATATATAGAAGGATATTCTTCTGAAATAATTACAGAAATTCCTCCTATGCTTTGGGAAATAATAGCGAAATTTTTTATTATTTTTATAATTTCCTATTATGTTATTAAAGGCCTAGTAGAATTAATACAAAAACTTAGATTAGAGTTTTTAGTTAAAGAAAAAAAGAAATCTAAGTAGTTTTATTGATAAGAATTTTTAATATATATTTGCTCTTTTAATTCATTAATTTTTTCTTTTGCTTTTTTATCTTCTTTTAATCTAATGAATTTTTTAATATCATTTAGTCTTTTTTGACTATTTTCTAATATCTCATTATTTCTAGGTTTTTTAGATTTTCTAGAATATTTCTCTCCATTATATTTTATACTTTCCAAGCCTCCTTTCTTATTTTCAAAATATTTTATTTTTATTCCTTCGTCTCTTTTTTCTATATAATCTGCACCAAAAATTCTATTTCTAGTGTCTTTTATAATTATTTCTTCTCTTAAATTTCCTGTATAATTCCCATCTTCAATAAATTCTCCAAGAGCATTATATTTTCCATTGTTATTTAAGGAATTTGCTCCAAGAATAAGCCCTATTCCAATTATTCCTCCTCCAATTAAATATGTTGCTTGTTTTTGAATATTGTCTATTATATCTTTAAGGTTCATAATATTCTGCAGAAGCAATTATTTATAAATCTTTCTATTTGTTACTTTTATATAGTGAAAACAAAGTATTCTTCTTAATTAGATTATTTTAATTCAATAATTCCTCTTTGATTTTCACAAACATGTTCTTTAAATTTTCCACTTTCTGTTTTTCCTAGAAGTATTGGAACTAATTGAATTTTTTGAATTTCATCTTCAAAAACTATTGTATCATAAAATATTCCTCCAAGACTTAATCCTGTTTCAGGCCATTTATTAGTTAATTCCTTTAAATTAACTACTTCTGAACTTTCTTCTTTTTCAAGAACTAGGCTCATTTCATAAATATCTATATTTCCTGTGTTAATTATATAGAGAATTTGAGAATCATAGCTATATTCAAATAAAATATCATTACATACTAAAACAATGTTTTGCCCTGAAATTGTTACTGCTTCTCCTGTTATTCCTTTTGACCAAGAAAAAATAACTGCTCCCATTGAAATTGCCATTGCTAATAGCAAAATAACAGAAACTAATGAAGATATTCCTCTTTTTTTCATTTTTATAAAAATATTTTAGAGTAAATAAATGTTTTTATTATTTGAAAGATTTGCTTAAATTTTCTCTCCAAAATGATGGAAGAGGATTAGATGTAAATCCTCTAAAATTTTCTGAGTATATATATGTAATTCCAGGCTCTTTCTGATATTTTTCAAAGTGTTTCTTTGTTTCTTTATATATTCTCTGAATTATTTTTCTTTCAAACTCTTTTTGTAATAAAGAAGACGGCTTTAAAATAAGAAAATCTGCTTGCCTTAAAATATTTACATCTAAATTAGAAGAATTTTGTGAAATAAAAAGAACACTTATATTTTTATGTCTTGCAATTAAAATTAGTTGGCTCAACATTTTATTTGCATTACTCATGGAACTTCTAGAATTAAATAAAATTCCCCCTTCATCAATTAAAACAAAAGAATTGTTTTCAATTTGAGAGATATCATTTACTCCTTTTATCCAAGCAGGTAATTCATTTTCATTAAATCCAATTGCAAAGCATTTTTTTCTATGTTTAGAATGAAAATTTTCTAGAAATTTCATTCCAAAAGCTGTTTTTCCAGAACCTCTAGCTCCCAGAATGATTCCTATTTGACTATCTGACTCATAAACTTTTTCTAACCATTTATTGTAATCTCCAGATATAATTTCCAGAACTTCAAATTCATTATATTCAGGAGTCATTAATTCTCTTTGTTTTTTTATTTTTCTTTTTTTCTTTTTTTCAGAAGTTTTCTTGCTTAGAGAATAAATTCCCTTTCCAATATAATAAGGAGTTTTAATAATAAATAATAACCCTTTTCCAATATAATTAGCTGTTGATTTCTTTTTCATATTTAAATAAAATAACAAAAGATTATAAAGTTATTCCTAGGAAATTTTAAAAAGAGAATTTACTTTGTTTAATTATGATTTTGAAAGGAGGTTTATCAAATGAATAAAAAATTTACATTTATTTTTGCTTTTGTGTTAGTCTTTTCTATTTGCTTTGTTTTTGCTGCAGAGGGAGAACAAAATGTAATAGGAATAGGTTCAGGACAAGGCGACCAAATCCAAGCTCAAGAGAGAGTTCAAGTGCAGGATGGAGAACATCTTGGTGAAAATGGACAAATGTTTCAGATACAAACTCAAGCAAATAACCAGTATAGACTTGAAGCAGGAAATATTTCTGCTGAATGTGAGTGCCAAATGACTCAAGAAAAAATTCAAAATAAAACACAACTCTATGCTCAGTTATCTAATGGAAAACAAGCAGAGATTAAGGTTATGCCAGATGTTGCTGCTGATAGAGCATTAGAAAGACTTAGATTAAAAGTTTGCTCTGAAGACAATAATTGTACTATTGAACTTAAAGAAGTTGGTAAAAATGAAAAAGTTCAAATGGCTTATGAAATGCAAATACAAAGACACTCAAAAATACTTGGAATATTTCAAAAGAAAATGCAGGTAAAAACGCAAGTAAATGCAGAGAATGGAGAGGTTATTAGAGTTAAAAAACCTTGGTGGGCATTTTTAGCAACAGAACCATCAGAAGAATAATTTTATTTCTTTTTTTTCCAATTTTTTCTTAAATTAATATTTCCTAAAAGAGAAATAGCTAGTGCTAAAACTGCTGTTAATAGAGAAAGAATTATTGTTGCTTCTGCAATTCTCCATTGAGATAATAAACAAATAAAATAAATCGCTAATCCAACGTCTAATAAAAGAAACAAACTGCTCCAAATTATTCTCATCCTCTCTTTTAATATCATGTTTTTATTAGGAGATTTTTATTTTTAAATATATTGATTAGACAACAATAATCTTTAAATTGATTTATTTATAAATTTTTATTATGTTTAAAGCATATATAATTCCAAAAGTTATGAAAGAGAATGAATTTGAAACTCAAATAATGAAGTCGAGAATAGGAGCTCATATTGCTGCTGGAAGTTCTTTTTCTGATAGAGGATATGAAATTGTTTCTAATGAACATCTTAATACTATCTCAAAATTTTTTAAGAGAATACCTAGTTATGATAAAGAATCTTTTTATAAAAAAGTAGAAGAACTTGTGGAAATTTCTAATTTAACTGAAAACAAAATTGAAAAATTTTGTAATAAAAATGGGTTGATTCCTACTAGATTGATTTTCAAATGATTAAAAAATTTGAAGAGCATAATTTGATTTCATGGGCTATTACAATTCTTATTGCTGGAATTATTTTTTATGTATCTACTCTTATTATAGAAGAAAAAGCAACTATTTTTAACACAAGTTTACCCTCTATGATATATCATATTTTAATATTCTTTTTTCTTTCTTTATTTTTATTTATCTCTTTAATTCAAGGAAAAAGAAATAGAAAATTGTTTTTGTTTGGAAGTTTAATTGCTCTTGCATATGGAATTATTGACGAAATTCATCAATTTTTTGTTCCAGGAAGATTTTCTACTTTTGAAGATGTTATTTTTGATTTTATAGGAATTTCTTTAGCATTTATGATTTATTCTATTTCATTAATTTTTAGAAAAAATAACTAGTAAATTATCACAATCTTTAAAAGAGGTTTCTTCTTTTTTAATATAATTAAAATAGGTGAATATAATGGAAGAAAATCAAGCTGAAAATTCAGAAGTTCCTCAAAGAGCTCCTGAAGAAAATGAACAAGTTCAGCCTGCTCTTCAAAATCCAACTCTGCCTCAGGGAGTTCAACAAGTTCCAACTCTACCTGATAAACCAGAAATAGATGGAAATTCCACTGGAGCTCCGAGTTCAGAACCTCCTGCACCTCTTCCAAATGAAGTGCAACAGAGTAGTGGACTTGAACAAGGACAACAAAATGCTTCTGGACAAGAACAAGTAGATACTTTACAATCAGGGCAAGTTCCAGAACCTGGACAAGTTCAAGCTCCAAATCCAGAGCCTTCTGTTCCAATTCCTACAGAAGTGCAGAATTCAAATGAAGAGCCTCAAGCTGAAAAAAATACAGAACAAGTCAATCAATAATTTTTGTTTTTTAATTAAGAAGATTTAAATATCTTCTTAATAATTTATATTTATGGATTTGAAACCTATTTTTGGATTTATATTTCTTTTAATAGTTGTTTTTTTATTGGCAATGTATTGGTTTGTTCCATTTAATTCAGGCTATTTTTCAATAACTTCTTCTCCAAGTAATTTTAGTTTAGATAATAATAGTGATATGCAATTTTATTCAAATATGAGATTTCCAGAATCAAGAATTAGTTATCGAATAGAAGATTGCACTTTACAAAAAAAAGAAGATATTCAAAGAGCATTTGAATTTATGGAAGAAAAAACTATTTTAGATTTTTATTCTGTTCCAACCAATGAAGAAATTTATGTTACTTGTTCTAGTAAAAATGTAAGAAATGAAAATTTTCTAGTTGCTGGAGAAGGAGGGCCAACAAAATCAATAGTTGCTGGAAAGTTTGTAGTTATATTTGAAGGACAGATTTTGTTAATAAAGGATTCTAAATGTCCAGAACCATTAATTGCTATTCATGAGCTTCTTCATGTTTTAGGATTTAATCATTCTGAAAATAGAAAAAACATAATGTATCCTATTATTAGTTCAACTTGTAATCAAGAACTTAGTTCAGATATGATTGATTTAATAAATGAACTTTATTCAATTCCTAGTCATTCTGATTTAATTCTTAAAGATATTTCTGCAAGTTTGAATAGAAGATATTTGGATATTGAAGCAACTATATGGAATTATGGATTTAAAGATGCTCCTTCAAGTATTTTAAAAATATATGGAAATGGAAAAGAAATAAAGAGCATAGAGGTTTCTTCTATGGAAATTGGAGAAGGAAGATCAATTTCTTTAAGCAATATTTTTGTTTCACAATTAAATCTTGAAGAATTAGAGTTAGAAGTAGAAGCAAATTTTCCAGAATTAGATAAAGAAAACAATAGAGTTATTCTGGAAATAAAAAAATAAAAATTATTCATCAAGGTCCAGAGAATCTAGATCCTTTAGGAATTTCTTCGTCCATATTTTAACCTCGTTTTTTGTTGATTTTCTAAGAAAAATTTAGTTTTTAAATATTTCTATATCTTAAAGATTATTTAGAGAATATAGAATTAAAAAAATAAAAAATCCTTTTATCCTCCAGAGATAATTATTCCAGTCCCCTTATTATAAATATAACTTGAACAATTAGAATTTAAACAAAGATGCCCCTTAGTTATTATTCCAAAAAAATAATTTATTATACTGCTTATCATTATTCCCAACATAATTCCTATTATGAACCATTTAAAAGGCTGCTTTTTCATACTTTTTGAAATGAATTTTAACATTTTCCTCTATAAAAAAACATTATTCTAATTTTTATCGTACTCTTTTTCCTATTTCAATGTAAGAAATAAAAGCGATGATAAGAAGAATAATCCCTATTAATATAAATAACCAATCTTTAAAAAAAATATTGTTCAAATTATTTCTTTTAATCAAAAATCCTATCGCAATAAAAATTAAACCGATTATTCCTAAAATTAAATTAGTTCTGTCTTTTTTCATTTTTTCTTAACCTTTTTTATCAATTTCTTGATACTCCATATTATAAGAAACCAAATTAAAGCAAGTCCAAATAATACTCCTAATGCAAATTCTGAAGTAGATGATTGAAGTGATACTCCAATATTGCTAAGTTGAATGATTGTTTGTAATAAAACAATTATTCCGAGAAATCCTATAAGGATTAATAATAAAATAGCAATCCATTTTTTCATTTTAAATCCCAAAATCAAAAGAATTAGTTGTTCTTTTCTTTCTTGTTGTTTTCTTTGTTTTTGTTTTAGGTTTCTTTTTGAGTATTTTTTTAGAAGATTTTTTCTTTTTAGTTTTATCATGGCACTCAATACAAACTGCAACCAAGTTGCTTCTTTTATCGTATTTTGGTTTTATCTTTTTGCCCATAGAATATTCTGGCAAATCTAAACCCAAAGGACTCTTATATTTGTGAATTTCTTTTTTATGATGTACATGTAAATATCTAGGTTTAAATTTTTTCCCACAAATAGCACATCTAAAATTTTGTTCTTCTTTTATTTTTCTTTTTTGAGTAGGTGTTAAAGTTCTATCTCCTGTTTTTGTTATATACCACCTAAAATCTTTTGCTTTAGGCATTTCTATGTTTGAGTCCATTTTTAAATAGCTTGTAATAACCATTTAACAGCAATTATCCCAACTATAATTATTATAGCTGTCAAAACCCATTTTAAGACTTGTTCAGGAGTTACCTTGTTCCAGTCAAATTTCTCATCCTTTTTTGCCATGATTATTTTAAGAAATCAACCTTCAAAAACTTTCCCTTTTTCTAGAATGTATCAAAAGTGCTCAAGAATTCCCCTTGAGAAATTCCAGAATCGAGCACTTTTGTTCTATCATCCCTCCACCCAGACTCGAACTGGGGATCTCCCGGGTTCTATTGAAACATTTGGCTTATCAGATTTCATAGCAATTCCAAAAGGAATCTCCATCCTAGTTTAACTACAGCCAGGCGCTCTAACCACTGAGCTATGGAGGGATAAGAATAGGAGAATTATTTTCTTTTTAAAGATTACTCCTCTTCATTGTCTCTAGTTTTTTGTTCTGCTACAAAAAAGGCACGATTAGATTGTTGGTCCTTTATTTCTCCTTCTCTTGTGAAAATTGCTGTTGCAGAAGGAAGAGCAAATTTTCCTAAAACACCTACTTTAGAATAAATAATATAAGATATAATTCTTATTTCTCCTGCTTCTAATTTTTCAAAATTCCATTCAATTCTTCTATTTTTCTCATCTATTTTAGTTGGAATCTCTCCTCCAAATTTTTCATAAATTTTTACTAGTGAAGGAAGTCTGTCTATAATTTGAACTTTTTCAATATATTTTTTAGCATGAACAAATAAAGAAACTTTTAGTGCAAATTCTCCTCCTTTTGCTCTTACAAAAGTTACTTTTTTTCTTAGAGTCATATTTGTTTTAGTTATTTTTTTAGAAAACCAAATAATTGCTGCAATAAAGAAAATTATTAAAAAAGGAATTAACCAGTTTGTCTTTACAACTACTTTTAGACTTTCACCTGGTTTTATTTCTCTTATCCAAGAATAATATACACTTAATCCTTCTCTTTCTACTAAATCTGGTTCTGGACTGAAACTAGTAAAAAGTCTAGAGATTATATTCTTCTTAATAACTATTTCAGAAGATTGAATTGTATTTCCTTCATTAATTTTTTCAAAGATTTTCTTACTAACTATTATTCCAGAATCTTTTTTTATTGTTGTAACTATGTCTTTTTCAACAAATTTTATTAGTCCTTCTACTTGAATTGTTTCTCCTTTTGTAGTTATTTCAACACTAAGTGTATAAAATCCAGCAGCTATTTTATTAAAATCTTCTTTGTTTAAATCAACTGAAAATTTCTTGCTTTCTTCTGCTTCTAAAGAAAAACTCTCTTCAAAATCAAAAAAAGGCGAAGAAAATTCTGCAGTAATAAAATCAAAATTAAAGTTTACTTTATTTTTTAAATAGACTTCTAGAGAATTAGTATTCGGATCCAAATCTCCTGAACCAACTTCAAAAGCATCTTCTAAATTTACAATTCTTATTATTATTTCCTCTTTAATTTCATCTCTATCAGAATCTTTTATAAATAAATCAAATTTTGAAAATCCTGCTTGCATACTATAACTAGGAAGAATTTTTATTTCAATTTGTTTAGTTTCAGCTGAGTCTATAAATATTTCTTCTTTTGGCTCTTCTAAAAGTCCAAAAAAAGTATAAAATTCAAAATTGTCAGGAGCACCATTATTTGTTATATTAAAAATAAAACTAGTTGGAACATCTATATCTAGAATCATTACTTCATTTTCACTTACTTTTTCAATATCTAAATTTATTGCGCTACAAAATGGAATTATTGAAACAATAAATAGCAATATTACCAATTTTTTCATGTTTAAAATAATTGAAATTTGTATTTAAAAGTTTGTATAGTTAAAAATAACTTTTAACTCTTTAGAATATAGAAATTTATAAGATTTAAAGATTTAGGAAATAGAAAATCTATCTTTTACCCTCTAAATCCAAATAAGCCTTTGCCTGAGATAGAAACTCATCACAATCTGATATAATTTTTTCTTCAAATTGTTCTATTCTTGAAGGAATTACCCATTTTTCATAAATACTTCTCATAAATTTTTTACTAGAAGTAGTCTCAAATTTACCATCATAATCTCTAACTAGAGTTCCACTTGCTTTAATTTCTACAGAACCCTTATCTGTTTTTATTTTCATTTCTTTTTGAGGAATTTCTACTTGTTTTAATCCTAAAACTTTAAAGGTTACTTTTACTTCAAATTTAAAATAATCAGTTACTTTTCTTTCTCCTTTCCACTCAATATCAATATCTTTTGAATCTCCTTTTAATTTTTCTATGTATTTTGTTTCTGCAACATCTAGTTGAGTTTCTTCTGTTAACCATTCATAACAAAAACGATAAAAATCTCTAAAAGAAACAATTCCATCATATTTTATTTTACTAGAAAAAATTTGATCTTTTTCTGCCATAGCATAAATAATAAATTTTGATTTAAATATTTAACTAATCACATTGATTCTGCACAAGAAGGACAAATATTCATTCCATTGAATCTTACTAGAATTCCAAAATTACCGCATTCAGAACAAATTCCTTCTGTGCTCTTTTTTAATTTGGAATCCTCAACTCTCTTTAGTTTCTGAGTTTCCTCTCTAATTTGAGCAAATTCTTCTAGTTCTGGATAATATTCTGGATTAAAACTTAGAATATCTTTAAATGTAAGCATTCCAACTAATTCTTTTTCTTGAATTACAGGCAATTTATCTACTTTCATTTTTTTCATTTTATTTAATGCTTCTTTTATTGTTGCAGAAGGTTTTATTGTTACTACTTTTTTAGGTGAGATATCAATTGCTTTAATAGAAGATAAATCTTTTTTTGATTTTTTTACTAATGCCCATAGAATATCTCTCTTAGAAATAAATCCTACTAATCGCTTTTCATCTACAATTAAAAGACTTCCAACCTTTTTTTTAATCATTTGTCGTGCACATTCAAGTAGATTTGTTTCTTTCTTTATTGTGATTGGCTCTCTTGTCATTATCTCTGCAACAATTACATTTCTCATTTTTTTATTAGGTATTTTTTGCTTATAAATTTTGGTTACTACTTTTAGATATATTATTAAATATAATAATACTTAAATAATTGAATAAAGAGATAATTAATATGCCTGATAAATCTTTTGTTCTAATGCCTGAAGATATTTCTAGAATTATGGGAAAGAATGCTCAAAGAAACAATATTTTAGCTGCAAAAATGGTTTCTGAAATTGTTAAAACAACTCTAGGTCCAAAAGGAATGGATAAAATGCTGATTTCTCCTACAAATGATATAATTGTAACAAATGATGGAGTAACTATTTTAAATGAAATGCATATTGAGCATCCTGCAGCAAGAATGATGGTTGAAATTGCAAGAACTCAAGAGAGTGAAGTTGGAGATGGAACAACTACTGCTGTTATGCTTGCTGGAAAACTATTAGAAAATGCTGAAAAACTTTTAGATATGAAAATTCATCCTACTTTAATCACAAAAGGATATAAAATTGCTGCTGAAAAAGCTCAAGAAATTCTAAAAGAAATTGCATTTAAAATAAATGTAGATGATGAAGATATTTTAAGACAAATTGCAATAACTGCTATGACTGGAAAAGGTGCAGAAAATTCTAAAGAGAAATTTGCAGATATAATTGTAAGTGCAATTAAAAAAATAGAAGAGGAAGGAAATGTAGATATTAAGGACATTAAAATTGAAAAAGCAAAAGGAAATGGAATAAAAGATACTGAACTTATTTCTGGAATTGTTTTAGATAAAGAGAGAGTTTCTCATGATATGCCAAAAAAAGTAAGAAATGCAAAAATAGCATTAGTTGATTTTCCTTTAGAATTAAAAAATCCAGAAATAGAGACTAGAATTTCAATTTCTTCTCCTGAACAATTGCAGAATTTTATTAATCAAGAAGAAAGAGATATAAAAGAAATGATAGAGAAAGTTAAAAATTCTGGAACAAATGTTATTTTTTGTCAAAAAGGAATTGATGATTTTGCGCAATATCTTCTTTCTAAAGAAGGAATTTATGCTTGTAGAAGAGTTGCTAGAAGTGATATGGAAAAAATTTCAAAAGCAACTGGAGGAAAAATAGTAGGAAATTTAAGTGAATTAACTCCTTTTGAATTAGGAGATGCAGAAATAGTTGAAGAAGTAAAAACAGGAGAAGATATTTTTACATATATTCGTGGATGTCAAAATCCAAAAGCAATAACCATTCTAATTCATGGTGGAACAGAACATGTTATGGATGAGATTGAAAGAGCTTTAATTGATGGCTTAGGAGATGTTGTTTGTTCTCTTAAATCTGGATTAGTTGTTCCAGGTGGAGGAGCTATTGAAATTGAATTATCAAGAAGATTAAGAGAGTTTTCTCAATCTTTAACTGGAAGAGAACAATTGGCTGTTCAGGAGTTTGCTGCAGCTTTAGAATTTATTCCAATTACTTTAGCTGAAAATGCAGGAATTGATCCTATTGAAATTCTAACTGAATTAAAATCTAGACATGATTCAGGAGAGAGAAATGCAGGACTAAACTTATTTGAAAATAGAGTTGAAAATGTTTTAGAATCAAAAATAATTGAACCTTATAAAATAAAAAAACAAGCTATTAATTCTGCAAGTGAAGTTGCTATGATGATTTTAAGAATAGATGACATTATTGAGGCTTCTGAAGAAAAAAAAGAATATTCAAATTCAAGAAGAAATTATTTAGAAAATATAGAATGAAAGCAAAAATTCCATTAATTAATGAATTTAATTTTAGTGAAATAAAAAAAGAAAATCAGTTTATTCAATTAGAATTTGAAGGAAAAAATTATCTAAGATTTATGAATCCAGAAAAAGAAAAAAATCATTCTCAATTACTTTTTAATACTCTTGTCTATGAATTTAATACTCTTCCAAAATTTATAAGAATAGGAATTGCTAGTCCTAAAGGACATAATTATAAATTACTTGGCGCTGGAAGATTTAGAAAAGAAGGCGAAAAAATTGTTCTTTATGGAGCAAGTTTTGATTATCTTTTGCAGACAAATGAACAAAATGCTAAAGAAATTTCTAAATTAACAGGATTAGATATTAAAATTGAACAATTTCCTTGTTTTCCTAAAGATTAAGATTTATTCTTCTTTTATTTTTTCATCTAAAGATTTTTGTTTTTTTATGCAATTCTCATCTCCACCATTTAAACAAACTGTTAGAAAATATTGAAGTTCTTTCTTATCTCTAGTTTCTAATCCACTTTTGTATTTAGAAGCTTTATCACACTTCTTAAAATAAGAGCACTCATTAGTCATTTTATTTTATAGATTTTAAAATTTATTCAAAACCAAATATTCTCTTTAACCAAGCAATAAATCTTTGCCACCAATTTAGAGTTTGTTCTTCATCTTCTTCTTCAAGATATATTGTTTGTTTAGGAATAAATTGTCCATAATATAACTCATCTGTGTATCCATCATCATAAGATAAATCATCTGTATATCCTTCATCATCTTTGCCCTTATCTAGATAGATTGAGAAATTTACTGTTTTTTGTGCTTTATTTCCTGCATTATCTATTGCATAAAACGTAACTTGATAATTTCCTGCAGGAAGACTAACATCATAGTCAAAAATAAATTCTCCTCCAGACATCCCTATATAATTCATTGAAATTTCTGGCCCTCCATTTAAACTAAAACTAACATCTGCATCCTCATTAATTCCTACTTTAAAAGTTAATCCAGGACCTAGATATGCTTTTCCTTCTTGAGGAACAATTACGTTTATAATTGGAGCAGTATTATCTGGTTTCTTTATCACATAAACTGTTCTTGTAACTTCATTAGCTGCATTACCAGCTGAATCTTGAACATTATATCTAACTTTGTAAGTTCCAATTACATTGATATTAACTG
>JAFCDI010000018.1 GCA_017609755.1 Candidatus Pacearchaeota archaeon | reverse complement strand
TAGTACAGGGTATAGAATATGCGGTAATTATGATATTGATTCATGCACTGAATGGAGTTCAGTAACTTCTTGTAGTTATGGATGTTCTAATGGTTATTGTGATTCTGCACCTTCTTCTATGCCGCCTATAACTGGTTCTGGAATATCTTGTTCTTCAGATTCTGATTGTGGAAGTGATTATTATTGTTCTCGTGGAGTTTGTTTATTAGAAGTTACAGGTAAAACTTATTATGTTGCTCCTTGGGGAAAGGATAATAACCCTGGAACATATGACAGTCCTTGGAAAACTTGGGGCAAGGCATTTAATGCAGAGGGAGTTAATGCAAATGATATAGTATATTTTAGAGGAGGAACTTATTATAAAGATTTGTCAGAAGGAGAGGAAGGATGGTATAATCAGAGACTTGCATATGGAATTTCTAACATAGGAACTTCTGAAACTCATATGCATTATTTTAATTATCCTGGTGAAGTTCCAATACTTGATTCAATTAGAGTTGCGCCTACTTCTGGAAATTCAAATTGTGGAATAGAATCAGCTCATGCTGATTATGTTCATCTTAAAGGATTAGTTCTACAAAATGTCTTACAAACAAGTCCAGAACTATCAGAAGTTGATGGATGGGTTCTCTCTGGAAAAGAACTAATTATTGAAAATTGTGTTGCAAGAAACATTGGAGGAGGATGTTTTACATTGGGATCAGGAGGAAATGTATATGTAATTAATTCAGATGCTTATAATTGTTCAGATCCTTATGGAGACCAATATTTATCAAATCCAATGCCTGGAAATGATGGAACTGGATTTCTTAGTATTGAAATTTATAGTACTTCCAATCACCACTATTATTATGGATGTAGAGCATGGAATTGTGGAGACCAAGGATTCTCCTCTGGTTCTCGTTCATATACTGAATATGATAATTGTTGGTCTTTTTCAAATGGATTATTAGAAGGAGGAGGACATGCTTGGAAATTAGGTTGGGAATTTGGAGCAACAGGGCCACCGAGTATTTTATTGCGTAGAATAAAAAATTCTATTGCTGCTTATAACAGATATTGGGCAATTAATACAAATGACCAAACTTATAATTCAATAAGTGCCGAAGTTCATGATAATCTAATTTATTCTAATGGATATTATCCTGATTGGACTCATAGAAAAACATATGGAATTATTATTTGGGAAACTCTTAGTAGTGATGCTGCTGAACTAAAACGTAAATTTTGGAACAATATTGCATTTGAAGATGAATATGGGCCAGTATATTTGCGTCCTGGAGCTGTTTATACTCACAATCATAATACTTGGGATAGTGGTGTGACTGTAACTGCAAGTGATTTTATTGAATTACCTGCTACAAGAGAAAAAGGTATTGCTCTTTTAAGTAAACCTCGTAAATCAGATGGAAGTTTACCTGACTTAGGAAACTATTTTAAACTTAAATCAGGAAGTGATTTAATTGATAAAGGAACAATTATTCCTGGTGTTCATTGTTCAACGCCAGGAAGTCATCCTGGACAAGATTGTATTGAGTGGTATGGAGATGCTCCTGATTTAGGACCTTTTGAGAGTAATTATTAATGGTTAAGTCATAGTTAAATTAATAAATACTTTTTTCTTATTGGTATCATGAATAAAAGAGGTCAATTTTATTTAGTTGCTGCAATTATAATTGTAACAATAATAGTTGGATTTGTGAGTATTACAAATTATGTTAAAAAAGGAGAAACAGTTCTTATTAAAGAAGTTTCTGAAGAGTTATCAATTGAAACTCAAAAAGTTCAAGAATATGAAGTAGTTGCAGGAGAAGATAAAATGAATGATTATGCTTTAACTTATTCAGAACATATTGGAGATTCTATTGAATTATACCTTATCACTGGAATTAGTCCAAATATAAATGCTAATAAATATTTAAATGGAGAAGTAACTTCCTTAAATGAAAATCTAGAAGTAGATAAAACAACAGAAAAAATTATCTTTACTCTTTATGGAGAAGAATATGAATTTAATTTAGTTGAAGGAGAGAATTTTTATTATATTGTTTATCAAGAAATTAAAGGAGAATCTTTTGTTTCTCTAGGATAAAATGATTAAAAAAATAAAAAATAAAAAGGCAATTAGTCCAATGATAGGATATATTTTATTAATAAGTATTGTAGTTGTTTTAAGTTTAATTGTCTATACTTGGCTTAAAACATATGTTCCTCAAGATTCTCTAGAGTGTCCTGATTCAACGTCAATGTTTATAAGAAGTTATGAATATGCTCCAAATAATCAATTAAATATTACAATTAAAAATAATGGAAATTTTAATATTGGAGGATATTTTATAAGAGCAGCAACTCAATCTCCTGACCAAGGATTAGCTGCAACTGATTTATCTGCTGGATTAGTTGATAGTTTTGGAGGAACAAATCTTAGAGGAGGATTAGTTATTTTTGAATTGCAAGAAGGAGGAAATACAAATTCATTTTCTCCAAATCAAGAAGTGACTCATGTTTTTGATATTAGTGGCATAGATGCAATATTTTTTATTGAATTAACTCCAATAAGATATCAAGAACACGAGAGCATAAAAAGAACTGTAACTTGTGGAAGTGCTAAAATAAAAGAAGAAATTAACTAATAAAAGAATTTAAAAATAAATATAACTTATTAAAACTATGAAAAAAAGAGGAAGAAAAAAAGGAATATCTCCTGTAATTGCTACAACTCTTTTAATTGCAATAGTTGTTATTATTGCTTTAATTTTGTTTTTGTGGTTTAGAAATATTCTTGGAGATTATGGAGAAAAATTTGGAAAAAATGTAGAATTAGTTTGTGAAGATGTTGTTCTTGGAGCAAGTTGCTCTGGAAATTGGATATATATTTCTAATGATGGAAATGTTCCAGTATTTAAAGTAAATTTGAAGTTAGAAGAGCAAGGAAAATATTCTCTAGTAGAACTAAATGATGTCTTAGTTTCTGAAAATGCTTGGCCAGAAACAGGATTAACTCAAGGACAAGTTTATTCAGGACAATTAGATTTAAGTGGATATAACAATCCAGAAATAACAGTTATTCCTATTTTAATGGGAGTTTCAAGTGAAGGTGGAAAAAAGAGTTATCCTTGTGAGGAGAGACATGGATACACAATATATTAGAATGAATAAAAAAGCACTTTCTTCTGTTATTGCGATTTTTTTAATTACTCTTCTTACTATTACTGCTGCAACAATTATTTGGAATGTTGTGAATAAATCTGTGGACGAAGGTTTAGCAGAAGCAAAATCATGTTATGATTTAATTGGAAAAGTTTCAATTGATAGCAAATACACTTGTTATGACTCTACTAATGATGAGATGAGAGTTTTTATAACTGTGGGAGATATTGAACTTGAAGAGTTGATTATTGTAGTTTCAGGAGAGACTTTTGGAAACACTTATGTTTTAACAGATGAAGTATCTCTAATTGAAAATATAGAATATTCTTCTGGTGATTTAGTAAAACTTCCTGAAAAAAACTCAGGAGAAACTTATGTTATAGCTGGAGTAGATGAAGAGCCATTAAGCATAGAAATAGCTCCAAAACTAGAAGGAAAATTATGTGAGGGTGATAAATTTACTGCAATTGGAGAGTGTTCACAATTAATTCCAAATTAATAAAAGAAAGATTATAAATCAAAACTTATTAATTAGAATATAAATAAAAAATAAAAGAGGAAAAAAATTGAAAAAAAGAGGGCAGATATGGGTAGAAACAATGATTTATATTTTAATTGGATTTGCACTAATTGGACTTGTTCTTGCTTTTGCAAAACCAAAAATAGACGAATTAAGAGACAAAGCAATAATTGAACAATCAATAGATATGATGGAGGATATAGACATTACATTGATTGAAGTTATTAAAGCAGGACCTGGAAATAAAAGAGTTATTGAAACTGTAATTAGAAAAGGAAATTTAAAAATAGACGGGCTTAATAATGAAATTATGTTTGAATTTGAAGGAGAATATATTTATAGTGAACCAGGAGAACCTATTTCTCAAGGAAATTTAATTATAGAAACAAGACAATTAGGAGAAAGAGGAATTGTGAATGTTACTCGAATCTATTCTAATTATGATATAACCTATAATGGAGGGCAAACTGAAAAAATTATAAGCAAGGCTAAAGCACCATATAAACTAGTTATATCTAATTTAGGAAATAATTTAAATGGTGATTTACAAATAGATATAAGTTTGAATTAAAATGTCAAAAGAGGAAAGACCCAAAATAAATGACATAAATCAGTATCCTAGAGTTGAAATTGACTTTAGTCCTACAATTCCTCCACTTCAAAAAGTAAAAGATAAAACAACTGTTAATGTTAGATATCCTCTAATTTCTCCTTTTGCATATGTTCATATTTATTGGGATTTTAATGAATATGAATTAGTTTATGATTTAGAAGAACCTGTTTTAGATGAGCAAGAAGAAATTTATAGAGAAGAAATAATTGCTGCAATGAGAGATATGGTTAATTTTGAAGAGGTTGTTGAAAAAGATAAAGAAAATTTATTAGAATATATTCATCAAAGATTTAAAATTCTTGCAATTGAACTTGGAATGAATATAAATTATGAAAGTTTTAAGAAAATATATTATTATCTTGTTAGAGATTTTATAGGATTTAATGAGACAGATCCTCTTTTAAGAGATTATTTTGTAGAAGATATTGAGTGTAATGGAGAGGGTACTCCTGTTTATATTGTTCATAGAATTTATAGAAATTTAAAAACAAATTTGATTTTTCAAAGTATTGAGAGATTAGAAAGTTTTGTTGAAAAATTAGCTCAGAGATGTGGAAAATATATTTCTTATGCAAAGCCAATTTTAGATGGAAGTCTTCCTGATGGAAGTCGTGTAAATGCTACATATACTAAAGACATAACAAGTAAAGGACCTACTTTTACAATTAGAAAGTTCACAAAGACTCCTTGGACTCCTCCTCAATTAATTGCATTTAGAACACTAAGTCCAGAAATACTTGCTTATCTTTGGTTATTGGTTCAATATAAAATGAATTTTTTAATTACTGGAGGAACTTCTTCAGGTAAAACAACTTTGTTAAATGCAGTTGCGTTTTTTATTCCTCCTGAATCAAGAGTTGTAAGTATTGAAGATACTCGTGAATTAAATCTTCCAAGAGAAAACTGGTTACCAAGTGTTGTACGTTCTGCCACTGGTGTAGAAGGATTAGGAGAAATTGATTTGTTCACTCTATTAAGAGCTTCTTTTAGACAGAATCCAGATTATGTTATTGTTGGTGAGGTAAGAGGTAAAGAAGCCTCTGTTCTTTTTCAGGGTATGGCCTCAGGACATTCTTCTATAAGCACTATTCACGCTGACTCTATTGACACTGTTGTAAAAAGATTAGAAACTCCTCCAATTGAATTATCTCCTTCTCTTCTAAATGTTTTAGATAGTGTGTGCATTATGACTCATGCTATTGTAAATAAACAAGAAACAAGAAAACTAAAAGAAGTAGTAGAAATAATAAATGTTAATGCTGAAGGAGTTGCATTAACTAATACTCCTTTTGTATGGGATCCTAGTGAAGATCAATTCTATTTCAAAAAGAATAGTAAAATTTTTGAAAAAATAAGAAAGAGATATGGATTAGAACCTAATGAATTAGATTTAGAATTTAGAAGAAGAGTCCAATTATTATACATACTCTATAAGCAGAGTATTTTTGATTTTGAAGAAGTTCAAGATATTGTAAACGAATATTATAAGAAACCTCAAGCAGTGCTAAGAAGATTTGGCATTGAATGAGAAGTTTTTTATATGTAATTTGTTTCTTTTAAACATGCAAAAAGAGGAAAAAAATTCTGAAATTCAAGAAATAGAGTATCTAAATCAATTAATTAATACTTTAGAAGAGACTGTTAGAAGATTAGAATATTTTTATGTCAAAAAAGATTATGCTAATTTTGAAAAAATAAAAAAATTTATTTTAAATTTGTTTAATAAAATATCTGAGATAACTAACAAATGAAAAATGAAGAATTAATAAAAGAGTTAAAAAATAATGTTCAAAAAGAAAAAAGAGCTCTTCAAGAATTAACTATTTTATACAAACAATATGTGAAATTAAAAAGCTTTTCTGAAAAAAGAATGATGGCTTCTCAAGTAAAAGAATTAAGAAAAAATCTTCATGAAGCAAATGAAAGAGCTTTTAAAAATGTAAAAACAATATATCTTCCAAAACCTCTTCCAAAAATAGAGGATAAAAAAGAAAAAGAAGTAAAAAACAAAATTCCTAGTTTTGTTCCTTCTATAAAAGAACCTCAAAGTTTTAATGCTCAAAATGTCTATGAACCTACTGGAGAAGATCCAAACAAAGAAAAATATACTTTATTAGATAAAGAAAAATTTGCAGAAGAAAAAAGAGAACCTGGAACAAAAAAAGAGATTATTCCAAAAAAAAGAAAGAAATTAATCAAAAGAAGCAAAGATTTGAAACTAGAAGGACTTGAAAAGGCAACTCTAAAAAGATTAATGCAGAGAGAAAAGAAAGTTGTAAAGAAAAAAGAAAAAAAACCTAATAAATTTGCAAAAAGAGCAAATAAAATGTTTGGAAAAACTTCAATTAAAATGCTTGAAAAAAAAACATTTAGAAGTATGGAAAGAGATTTGATTAAGGCAAATATGCAAATAACTGCAACCCTTCCAATAGTTAATTTAATAACTGAAGATATATTTGGAAGATTTTTAAAAACTTTCTGGATAATAATTGTAGTTCCAATAATAACTTTTGTAATAATGTACTTTTATCCTTTACTTGAAAAAAAATCAACTGCTCACAAAATTGACCATGAGCTTCCATTTGCTACAATAAATATGGCTGCTATTTCAGGTTCTTTAATTGATCCTAGTAAAATTTTTAATATAATAATTGCAACAAAAGAATATCCTTATTTATCAAAAGAGTTTACAAAAATATTAAATGAAATAAATATTCATGGATATAATTTTGTTGGAGCTTTAAGAAATGCTTCGTTTAATTGTCCAAGTAAAAAACTATCAGAACTCTTAAGTGGACTTGCAACAACAATTAATTCTGGAGGAGATTTGCCTAATTTCTTTGATGAGCGTTCAAAGAGTCTTTTGTTTGACCATAGACTTGAAAAAGAAAGACAAGCTAAAACTGCTGAAACTTTTATGGATATTTATATTAGTCTAGTTGTTGCTGCTCCTATGATTTTAATGCTTTTATTAATAATGATGCAAATTAGTGGATTAGGAGTTGGATTTAGTACAAATACAATAACTGTTATTATGGTTTTGGCTGTTTCAGTAATAAATATTCTTTTCCTAACATTTTTGGAGGTTAAAAAAGATTAAATGGAACTTGGAAAATCTCACTTTATTGGAATGATTTTAGGGCTAATTTCAATTATAGTTGGATTTGCCTTATTTAATGGAACTCAGTTTTTCTTTTTATTTGTTGGAATAGGATTTATTGTTGGACTTTCTCCTTTTGTATTTACTATAATGCATGAAAATAGAGTTGCAAATGAAAAAGAAGAAATGTTTCTTGAATTCTCAAGAAATTTAGTTGAAAGTGTTAAAACAGGAACTCCTATTAGTAAGAGTATTATAAATCTTAAAAACAAGGCTTATGGAGAATTAAGTCCTCATGTTAAAAAATTAGCAAATCAAATTACAATGGGTATTCCTTTAAATAATGCTCTTCAGGTTTTTTCAAAAGACATTAATAATAAAACAGTTTCAAGAGCAATTACTCTTATTGGACAAGCAGAAAGAGCAGGAGGAGAAATTGGAGAAATATTAGAGGCTGTTGCAGAAGCAGTTACTCTTTCAGATAAATTAAAAAAAGAGAGAAAATCTGCAATATCTACTTTAGTTGTTCAAGGATATATTATTTTCTTTGTTTTTCTAGTTATTATTCTTGTTATGCAGTTTCAAATACTTCCGATGGTTTCAGGAGTTTCTAGCATGGGAGATTTAGGGATTGCTGGAATAGGTGGAGGAAGTGGAGGAGAAATAAGTCAGGAAGAAATGTCAAATGCTTTTTTATATTTGCTTTTAATTCAGGGATTTTTTACTGGATTAACAGTTGGAAAACTTTCAGAAGGAACTGTAAAAGCAGGTGTGAAACACTCTTTTGCTCTAATGCTAATTGCATTTGTAATCTCTGCAGGTGCAAATATAATTATGGGAGGAGCATAATTGCAAAAATTCCAAATGAATAAAAGAGGCTCGCATGTTGGAGTTGTGATTTCTTTTGTTATATTTGTAACTTTTTTGGTTTTTTTATATACAATTATTTCATCTTTGTCTGTTAAAGAAAGAGAAAAAGAATATATGGTTGATTATCTTATTGCAAATTTAATGAATAGCTCTTCTGAAACTATTTCTACTTTAGTTTTAAATGTAAACCAACCTACTGGAAATAACAGATATTGTATTAATATACAGAGCATAGATATTGAACAGATTCCAGTAGAGTATCGGGATAATTTATTGTTCAAATATGGAGATCAAGCTCTTTCATATAAATTACAAAATATAAATACTATTTGGGTAAAAATTCCTCAAGAACATTTTCAAGGAATTATTCTTGTGCAGTTTTCTGAAAGTATTACTCCAAATATGGATGAAACAATGAGTGGATGTGATCCTCATCCCTATCCTATGGGGGATATAAAAGAAATAACCAACATCTTTGAATCAATGTTATATGAATTAGCAGAAATGCATGAAACTAATTATGAAGAATTTAAAGAGTTTCTAGGATTATCTCCTGATTTGGATTTTAATTTTTATGTTTTAAATGCAGAGAGAGAAATTGTAATATCTGCTGTACACGCTGAGCCTCCTAGAAGTGAGAGTGTTTATGTTGAAGAAGTTCCTTTACAATATGTTGATGAAGAAGGAAATATTTATTTTGGATTTTTAAAAGTGGAAATATGGTAAATGATAAATAAAAAAATAAATATAAAAGATAAGCATGGATGGATAAGAATAGTTGAAGCAATGGTGGCAATTTTATTAATTGCTGGTTTTTTAACTTTAATAATAGAAAATTATCCTAATGGAGAAAGAGATTTAACTGATAAAATATATTTAACAGAAAATATAATTTTAAGAGAAATTGAATTAAACAGCACATATAGAAATTATGTTTTATCTGTTGATAGTTCTGTGGATTTTGAGAATTTTAATAGTAATTTAAAAAATCAAATAATTAATAGAACTCCAGAATATTTAGAATGTGAAGGAAAAATATGTGATTTTGAATATGATTCTGCTTGCAATATTAATTCAGTAAAAGAAGAGATTTATGCACGTTCTATTTTAATTGCTGCAAATAGTACAAAATATGAACCAAAAATTCTAAAGATATTTTGCTGGACATTGTAGAGTTTTAAAAATCTCTTGAAGATTATATAAGGTATACTTTTATATGGAAAGGTTTATATATACATAATGCATACTTTATATATGCAAAATCAAACATCAATTAGAATTAGTTTAGATTTACTAAACTTACTAAACACTTTGAAAAAATTCAAAGAAGAAGGAGATAGTTACGAGGATATAATTTGGGATTTTATTGAGCCTCATTTAGAATTATCTGAACAAGCAAAAAAAGACATAGAAATCTCAAGAAAAGAATTTAAAAGAGGAGAGAGTTTTACTCTTGAAGAAGTTGAAAAAGAACTCGATTTTTAATGGTTTCAATAGAATTCTCTAAAAACTCAAAAAAATCCCTAGAAAAATTAAATGTTAGAATACTAGAATACAACAAAAAATTATTTTTACATTAAAAAAATTTAAAGAAGGTAGAAAAGTAGACATAATAAAATTAAAAAATAAAGAACAAGAATTTAGAATAAAAGCAGGAAATTATAGAATTCAATTACAGAAAATAAAAGAAATATTTTTAGTTACAAAAATTGGTAAAAGGGAAAATTTTTATAAAATCTTTTTTTAAAAATAGGTTTCTATCAACAATTCATCCTTTCCAATTTATAAAAGGTTTAATATATTTTATTATCTTTACACTTTTTTCTTGTGCATTCATGATTTTATTAATATCTTTATACGCTGCTGGGGCTTCGTCTAGAGTTTTTTGAGAAATTGTTCCTCTAATTCCTTTCATACTTTTTTTAAATTCTTCCATTGTTATTTGTTCTTTTGCTTGCTTTCTACTTAAAATTCTTCCTGCTCCATGTGAAGATGAATTTAAAAATTTGGAATTTCCTAATCCTTCTACAAGAAAACAGCCATCTCTCATGTTTCCTGGAATAATTCCTCTTTCTCCTTTTTTTGCAGGTGTTGCACCTTTTCTATGAATATATTTTCCTCTTTCATAAATTGCATGATTATGATTTTTATTAATCCAGAGTTCTGTTTTGATTTTTTCTCCTAAAACCTCTTCTAAGACTTCTATTACTCTATAACTCATTTCTAATCTATTTAATAGGGCATATTTTAATCCAAAATTCAAAATATTCAAATATTCTTTTCCTAATTCTGAATTTGTCTTTAAAGGAAAGGTTTTTTCATAATCTATCTCGCTTTTCGAAGCCCTTATCATGTATTTCTTTGCAACTCTATATCCAATTCCTCTACTTCCAGAGTGAATAATCAGCCATAATTCTTTTTTATATTCTCCTAATTCTATAAAATGGTTTCCTCCGCCTAATGTTCCAAGATGTCTAATTGCTGTTGATTTTAAATATTGAAAAATAG
Source organism: Candidatus Pacearchaeota archaeon (assembly GCA_017609755.1). Lineage (GTDB taxonomy): Archaea > Nanobdellota > Nanobdellia > Pacearchaeales > GW2011-AR1 > JAFCEV01. The sequence continues at coordinate 6,179 of JAFCDI010000018.1, read as the reverse complement.
ATTTATCATGCTCTTTTTTTTGAAATTCTTTTAATAATTTCTGAAATTCCTCTTTTGTTTTTTTAGTTATATTTTTTTCTTTGTTTATTTCTCCAAGTCCCATTGGAATTTTTCTTTTTACTTTTGAGTATATTTTCTCTGAATTGTTTTTTACTTTTTCTAAAATATTTTTTCCTTTAATTTTTATTGCAATTAAACCACATCCAATATCAAAACCAACCCAAGCAGGAACAACATAGTCTTTTGTTATTAAAACAGAACCAATTGGTGCTGCATATCCCAATCTTTAAATTGCTGAAGTGTTTCTTTATCAACGTCAATTGAATAATCATATATTTTTTTCTTCATGATTTAGAATAGTTATAGAAATTTATAATTCTTTGGATTATTTCTTGATTCACTCTCTGCTAAAAATTAATCTCAGACAAAATTTTATTTGGATTATTTCTTAATAATTCTCTCCAGTTTATTTCTTTCTTATCTTTAAATTTTTGTTTAATATATTGTTCAATTAAATAATATCCTATAGAATAGCCCGTCCAATTGGGGTATTTTCCTGTTCCATAGAAGACTTCTGAATAATGCTTAAAATCCTTTTCTTTTAAGATTTTTTTTATCTCAAAAAATATTTCTTTTGCTTTTTTCTCTGTAATTACCTGTGATAGATTCTTATCTTCTTCTCCTTCTATTGCTTCAACAAAATTCTCGGCTAATCCCTCAAAAATCAATCCTTCTCCTATGCTCATATCTAATGATTTGTAATATTTTGAAACAGAATGTGCTAATTCATGTATAATAACTTTCTCTAAATCATTTAAATTACATTCTGGGTGAACATATATATAAATTAAGTTCTTCCAGGGGCAAAAGCCTGTCACCCCATTAAGTTCCTCTTTAACAAAAGTTGAATTAGTCGGAAAAAGATATACCCAAAGTCTTTTATTTAAATAAAGATGTGTCTTTTCTAATAGATTTTTTATTTTATTGACTATTTTCTCAAAATTTATGTTTAATTTTGGAATTCTTTTATCCTCTAGATTAAAATCAAGATTCTCTCTTAAACCTTCTTTACTTTTCCATCCAGCAAAACCAATTTCTTTATCCTCAGAAATTTCTGAAAGAATCTCTTTAATTAGTTGTTTTTTCTCATTTAAATTTTCATTCAGAAAACTATAAATCTTTACATCTAAATTTTTAACTTGAAAATTTTTATATTTCATTAAATTCTTCCTCTTATTCTACCCAAGCTAATAGAGTATAAAGGTATTTCGTTTTCTGTCAAATCTAAAATTCTTATTATATTATCATCTATAAATCCACTTACAGGACAAGAACCTATCCCTATTTCAGAACATTTTAAATGGATGTTTTGTCCCATATGGCCTGCTTCAATTAAAGAATAAGGATATGAGCGATATCCATATTTAATTTCTGACCTAGATATTACAGAAGTAAAAAAAATTGTTGCTGCAGGATTCTCTAAAAAAGGGGAAATTAACTCTCTTCTTTTATTTTTTAAAGATTGCTTTAACAATAATTCTAATGAAGAATTCTTTATATTGTAATGATAGGCTCCTTCTTCTAAATCTTCAACATTGTAAGAAAGTAGATATAATTCAACAGGAAATCTTGCACCTCCTGAAGGATATGTTCTTTTTTCAGGATCTCTTGTTGGATTAACTATTCTACAAGAATTTAAGATTATAGATAAATCTTGAAAATTAATAGGAGTGTCTGAAAAATATCTTGAAGATTCTCTTATATCTAAAAGAGTATGGAATTCCCCTTCGTCTTCTATTTTCTCTAAAGGTATGGATTTAAATCTAGGATATTCTTTATAGAATACCTTCACATGTGTTAAAGGGGCTTCTTTCTCTTCAAATTCAAATCCTTTTTTATTTAATTTAGTTTTCTTATAAAAATCTTTTGTTGCTTTTAACATCTTATGTTAGGGGATGAGGTTTTAATTTTTTATCTTTAATATTTCCATAATGATTACTATAAAGCATTTTTGCTGTCTCACTAAGATACATTGGATGTAAATCAGGGATAACTGCCTTTAATACTTGAAATCCTTTTTCTCTTATTTCTGGCAAAGTAATATCTGCTAAAAAAATATTATAATTACTTTTTCTAAAAATATCTAATCAAGAAAAAGGAGAGCCTCTTGAAAAGAGAATTGAACACAACAAAAAAGTAGTAAACAATCTTTTAAAACTAAAAGGAGTTCAATTTAATAATGGAAATTGAAGAATTGGTTATGGATGCGGAAATTATGGAAGTAGGAAAAAATATCAAGTATCTTGATATTAAGAATTATTCTACTCCTGTAAGTCCATGCACTCCATACAGTCCTCCAAGCCCACCAGACTATGACGGTCCTAGCTGGGATGGAGATTAAAGGCTATCTTAAATAAAAAGATAAAGTATAATCCATTTACTTAGAAGGCTAAAAAATGAAACTCTACTTAATAAGGCACGGAAGCATAGATAAAGAAAATCCTGAAAAACCTCTATCTGAAAGGGGAATTATGCAAGCAAAGGCAGTTGCAGAGGAATTAAAAAACTATAATTTTGAGAAAGTTTATTGCAGTAATTTGCTAAGAACAAAGCAAACCTGCGAGTATTATACAAAAGATTATATTGAAGATAAAAGATTAAGAGAAATACAAGGAACTCTAAATGGAAAAAAGTTTGAACCAGAATATGATTCAAAAGAAAGAGAAGAACAAGATAGGAAAAATGCAGATGAAATCTTTGACGAATTAATTAAAAATAAAGGAAACATAGCAGTATTTTGCCATGGAAATGTTATTGTATATTACTTAAATAAAGTGTTAAAATTAAACCAGAATTTATGGGGTTCTTTAATAATTAAACATGGTTCAATCTCAATTCTGGAATATAAAGATGATAAATTGCAAATAAAAGCAATTAACTTAATTGATTACTTGCCAAATGAAATAATTGAAAAAGTTGTTTATAAGTCTAATAAAGATTAGTTACTTGTTTTAGAAGAAGATGAAGAATAATTTTAAAACAATGGATTTACAAACATAAAATTACCTGTTTATATTACTATTTAAAGATTATTCTCTTAAAAAAATTATTTCTTAATAATCTTTAGAGAAATGCTTTGATTCAAATTATGTATTATTCACTCTAGAGATGTTGATACTTTGTTAAGTTTTTTTTGATTTTAGAAGAAGCAATTAAATAACTTCTTTTATTGTTTCACGAATTAAAGCTTTTGCTTCTTTCATTAGATATCTTACATTAGAATATTTTTGTATTCTGCTTTTAAATGCCCGAATTGATTCATTAAAAATTTTTTGTTTGTCAGAATCATTCCAGTTGTACTCTTGTGCAATTTCAAAAACATTATCTCTGTAAGTATTTACTTCACTTTGTAAATGATGTAAGGATTCTGGACGATTTGTTTTGTTTACCAATAGCTTATGAACAACTATATTTCCTATTATTTTTCCAATTGATTTTATAGTTTTATTTTTTCCCATTGTTTTCTACCCAATTGTTCTCTTGTTTTTTCTTCTAACTCTTTCAAGAGCATAATTGCTATCTTTCTTTGTATCTTTGATTCCTGATTTGTCTTTAAATTCTCTATTATGTTTTTACCTATCTCTTCTTCTAGTGTTTTTTTGAGTTTATCGTTATCAATTATCTTATTAAGTAAAAGTCTTACAAGAATTATGTTTCTCAGAGCCTTATAAATATCTTCTCCTTTTGGATTCTCATCAAGATAACTCCAATCTAGCTTCATATGCAGGTGAGTATTATACAAATTTTTTTTCTCTGGAATTCTTAATTTTCCATATATTACTTTATGATCTTTTAACTGATATATTAAAGATGGACTTGAAGGATATAATTTTTTAAAATTCTCTTCTGAATATATTTCTATATCTCCTTTAATAGAATATTTCTCAAGAGATTTTTTTATTTCATTTATTTTTTTGTATTTTTCCTTAAGAGGCTTTATTTCTTCCTTAATTATTACTAAGATGTCAATATCATTATACTCCTTATAGTTTGTCTGAACCACAGAACCATAAAGAGCAATTGCCTTGACTTTGTTTCCTGAAACTTCTAGTATATTAAGCAATGTTTCTTTTACTTTTGATTCAATATGTCTTATCTTCTGATTATATTCAATTTTGTTTAATAATTTCTCTGAATCTATTGATTTCATTTCCTTTAATTTTGGTTTAATGAACTTATAGAGATAATTTGAATCTATCTGGCTAAGTTTAGAATTTGACAATTTCTTTTGTATTACTTCCAGTTCCTTTTGAGTAAATATTCTACTTTCTACCATATAATCAATATAATGATTAAGTATATAAATGTTTTGAATAAATTATTAATTATAGAAATTTATAATTCTTGAGATTATTTCTTAAAATTCTCTCCATTCAATTCCTAAATCCATAAAATCTATTTCTGCAAATCTATTAAGATTAATTACTCCTTTTCCTGTGAGATATTTGAAAATTTCCATTGTTTGAATATTTGCTATTGCTCCTGCAATCGGCCCTAGATTTCCTGTTTCTTTTATGTCTTTAATCTTTTCAAAATAACTAAGATTATCATTTTTCTTTTGGTAATTTAAAAATTCTTCAAATGTTTTAGTTTTTCCAGGAATTATTATGGGGCCAACCATTCCTAAATGAAGATTATATCCTCCTGCAACGCAATAAGAAATCTTATGTTTATTTGCATATTTATTAATTATTTTAGTTGTTTCTGAAACTGAAGGAGAATCAGCACAATTTATTAAAAAATTACATCCAGATATAATTTGCTCAAGATTCTGCTTTTCATCTACTTTGTTCTTAAAAGGGAATATATTTGCATCTTTTAATTTTTCTTTTAGTACATCCACTTTATATTTTCCAACATCTTCTAAAGAAAAGAAGAGTTGTCTATTTAAATTAGTTTTATCCACAATATCGGGGTCTGTAATTCTTATTTCTCCAACACCAATCTGTTTTAATCCATTAACAATCCAGGTTCCAATTCCTCCAACTCCGAAAACTGCTATTTTACTCTCGTCTATTCTTTTTTGTAATTTCAAAGTTTCTTCTCGTGAATTTGTTATTTCATCTAAGAACAATAATTGTTTATATCTTATTCCTTTTTCTAAATTCTTTTCATATCTTCTAATAATTCCTTCTTTTTCTAAAACACTTAAACAGGAAAAAATGTCTTTTTTTCATATTTATTTGACAATTTTTTAATTAAATCTTCTTCTGATGATTCTGAATTTAAATTAGAAATAAAATCTTTTACCAAAGAATCTACTTTGAATTTTTTAATTTTTCTAGTTGCAGTTGAAATAAAGATGTATTTATTTTCTGATTCTTTTAAAATATATAGTGAATCTCTAAGCTTTATTTTCTGAACCATTTGAAGTTATTTCTCCATATTTTATTTCTTTTCCCTCTTTTGGTTCAAATATTACTTCTCCTTTCTCATCAAGAGGAGCAATAATCTTATAATTATCTAATTTTTCTCTTAAAAAAGAACCTTTTCTCAGATGCCAACAACCTAAAATAATTACTAAAGGAAGATTTGTTTTTTTATTATATTCTAAGATTTTTGAAAAATGGTTTTTTTCTCTTTCTTTTATTATTTTTTTTAATTTTTCTTCTTCAATTTCTGTTAAACTTTTTTTATTCTTAATTTTTTCTTGTAAATTAATATCAAATCCAAAATTAGGAAAATCTATTCCTATTAATTTAATATTTTTATTAAAACACAATTTTATTAATTTTTCAATCTCTTTAAAAGAAGTCATATTTGATATTTTTCTTTTTTCTAATATTTCTAAATATTTTTCTTTTGAATCTAGTGTTAAATTTTCTAATTGTTCACTTAAAACAAATTCTGGATTTGCTGATTCTATTATCTCTTTTTCTTTTATAAAATCATCTAAAAAAGAATGAGTATGCCCTATAAAAATAAAAGAAGGTTCCATTTTAGTTTTCAATTAAATTTACATCCAGTATTTGATGCTTGTTCCACTTTTATAATTTGTTTCCTCTATTTTCACAAGCCCTTCATAAGAGGGATTTTCTAAATTCAAATTCTTTTTCTTCTCTGTAGATGTTTTTTGAGCTTCTAAAGTTTTTTCTAATTTTTCCATATTATCTAAACCT
>JAFCDI010000017.1 GCA_017609755.1 Candidatus Pacearchaeota archaeon | reverse complement strand
GAAGAAGAAACAGGAAGTCCAGGAGGAAGCACATATATTCCTTCAACAGCAAATACAACAGTTTATTATGCTCATCAATTAGGACGTGAATTTTCTAAAGAAGGAGAGAGTTTTAATTTACAAATAAATCGCGCAATAGGTTTTAAGCACAGAGAAAAGAAACATACTTTAATATTAAAGAACTTTAATATAACTTTTGCTACAATTACAATTAGTTCTGACCCTCTAACAGCTGTTCTTGAAAAAGAAGAAGTTCAGCAATTTGATATAGATGGAGATTCTATAGACGATATTGAAGTAACCTATAATGGAGTTGTAAATTCTGAAGCACAATTATTTATTAAAAATATTTTTGTGCCTACAGGAGATACAATTGGTTCTGAAGTTATTTCAGATGGAGATTATGACACTGAAACTCCAAAGAAAAATATCGGAATAATTGTTTTAGTAATAATCCTTTCTTTAGGAATTATAGCAACAATAGTCTTTTTAATAATAAGAGTAAGAAAAAAAAGAGAGGGAAGTGTTGAAGAATAAATTTATTTCTTATCTTTTTTTTCTGGTTTTTTAGATTCTAATTCTTTTAATTTTTCTTTTAGAGAATTATTTTCAAATCTTAGAACTCTTGCAACTTCATCATATGCGTGAAGTCTTCTAGTTAATTCACTTAAAATATCTCCCCATGAATTATTTGAGATTGCAATTAATTCTGGAGAAACTACTTCAATATGAGCAGGCATATATTTAAACATTAAAATAGCAAGATATTCAATTTTTTCTAAATTTACTTCAATATCTGCAAAAGTAGTATACAAATCCTTTTGATTTTCCATTAAAACTGGTTCTTTAATATCTTTTGAAATAACTTCTACACCTTTTTCTCCATCAATTTTTTTTATTACATCCTCTAAAACATCTTTTAATTTTTTAGGAGGTTTTCCAATTATCTCAAATACAAGTATTGCTTTAATATTTGGATTTTCTTTTGCCATTTTAAATAATTTCTTTAGATTTTTTATTACTTTTTAAAATCAGCAAAATGCCAATTAAAACACAAAAAGCAATAAAACCATATCTAAAATAATTTTGCTTATCTATATTTTCAATATTTCTCTCTGTTTTTATATCTTTTGGAGTTAAATTAATTATTTTTCCAGTTATTGGAATTTTTTGTTTAGAAGAATTAATTTTGTTTTCTATAATATCTTGGTTTATTTCAACTAAATCTTCTCCAGATTCTTTAATTCCTGTTTCTTCTGTAGTTTCTTTATTCTCTTCTTCATCTTCTACACAAGCCAATCCTTGTTCAATTATTTCTTCAAGAATTTTTTCTCCAATTCCATAAACATTAACTAAATCATTTAGAGACTCAAATGGACGAGCATTAATTATTGCCTGAGCTTTTACAGGCCCAATTCCATAAATCTCATCTAATTCTTCAAGAGAAGCAGAATTTATATTAATTTGATTTTCTTCACACAGAGCAGAAGTTAATAAAAAAGAGAAGATTAGTGCAAATATAAAAAGCAATTTTTTCATTTTAAATTATCTCTAAATTTTTTATGTTTTTTTATATTTTCTTGAAATTTTATAATATAATTTTTTCTTTCTTTAATATGTCTTAATGAAACTCTTTTATTAAAAATATATTTTGGATATCTGGTGGAATAGAATTCAAGAGGAAGTCCATCTTGTTCATCTTTCCAAGTGGGATCTAAGATACACCAGTTATTAGTTTTTTTATTTAACCAATATATCCAGGCATGTCCTTTTTCATAACCATAAACCCATCCTGCCACAAGATAAGAGATTTCTTTATTTTCATTTAAAATTTTTTGATATTCCAAAGCTTTATCAATACAATTATTAGAGTTCAAATCATATTTTGTTTTTTCAATTTTCCTTAGTTCATTTATACAAGGAATAGAAATTATTGAATCCTTTTTTGAGATTTTTTTTGAATTATTTATTTGATTTATAAGAGAAACATAAGGCTCTTCAATATGAGGAGAAGTAAGAGTAATAAAAGATAATCCAGATAATAATAAACAAACTAATGTTTTTTTCATATATTAATAAGAAAAATATAAATTTTAAGTATTATTGTGATGAATTATTTAAAAAATTGAGAGAATTTTTTCCCTTTTTTTCTTGCTTCTTCTAAAGTTATAACCCAGTTTTTTCCAGCATCTCTCAGAATTTTTGGACTTATAAATAACCATCCTTCTCTATTAAATCTTAGAGCAATTACTGGTTTTAATCCAATTATTTCTGAGAAAATTATGAATCTACTAATTTGTTCTTTTGAAATATATTTTACAGGCTTTTTACTTGATTTAACTTCAATACAATATTTTTTTCCTTTTTTTCCAGCTATTAAATCACAATCAGCATTTTCCATTGTTCCACTTCCAGCAGTTCTAATAGCTCTATAATTATTTTTTACGAAAATTTCATATAATTCTCTTTCAATTTTTGAACCTTTTGATTTGTTTTTTGGCATGTTTAAAAATTTTATATTTTCTAAGTAACTCTATTAATTATTATTCCAATAGCAATTATAATTAATACAATTGGAAGCCAAGGAATATTAGATTCCACTACATTGAGTTCTCTAAGCAACCAAAGCACAGAAAATACTAATAAAATTGCTCCTAAATACGGAAATTTGTTTCTTGGTTTTTTTGTCATTCTAAATTTGTTTTAGTTAAATATCTCTAGCCTGAATTGTCCGCCTTCCATTTGCTTTTGCTCTTTTAATTGCACTTTCTAAAATCTCCTCTACTTTTTTTTCTAGAGCAATTTCAACTTCTTCAGCAATTGAAGAAATCGCATTTTCTTTGTCAAGCTCTTTAACAACTTTTCTTATGTTGTTTTTTACAATCAATGTCATTTTATTTTTTTATTCTAAATTTATTTAAAAAAGATTTTTTTAATCCAAGTAATTTTTCAATTTTCTTTTTTAATTTTTCTTCACTTGGACTTCCAATTATTCTTTCTATTTCTTTATCTTTCTCGTCCAAAAATAACATTGTTGGAGTTCCTCTAATAAAATATTTTTCAGAAAGTTCTTTGCCTTCTGTTGTTTTGGTTCTTATTTTTTCATAAATTAATCCTTTATTAGAATAATTTGGAGCAACTTCTCTAAGAACACTTTCTGCTAGAGGACAGTGAGGACAATTTGAAGAAACAAATAATAGAATTTTCATTTTATCTTCTCTAGTAGTTTAATTATTTTATTTTGTCCAATATTTAAAATTAAAGCAGCTAATCTTGGCCCTTTTTTCTTATTAATTAAAACTCTATAAGCAGCATCAAAAAATTCAGTATTTTTTATATCAACTTTTTCACAGATTTTATAGAATTCATTAAATAAATCCTCTTCAGAATATTTCTTTTTTCTTAATCTTTCTTTAAGTTCAATTAAGGCTAGTTTTTCTTTTGCAGTTAATTTAGAAGTAATTTTATTTTGAACTTTAAATTTCATGTCTTCTCCTGCATATTTTTTTAACCAATTCTTAACTTTTAGAGCTCTTTCTTTTGATTTCTTATTTAAATTTTCTAATTTGCCTATTTGAACTAAACTTATCAAATGTCTAAAACTCTCTTTATTTGGCTTTTTTTTATTTAATTTTATTTGACATAGTTCATAGATTCTCTTTTCTCTGGAATCAGCTTTTTTAGAATAATATTTTTCTTCAAGTTTATCATAATCTTCATAAATTTTTATTACATCATTATCAAAACTTATTTGAAATCCTGTTTTTGGTTTAGTTCCTACAAACAAATATCTTGCTATTTCAGGCTCATAAATGTCTAAAACATCTTGAATTGTTGTAACATTTCCAGTTGAACTTGAAAATTCTTTTCCTCCCTTTATTTTTACCCAATCATAAAAAACATAAATTGGAGCTTCAGCCTTATATATTTCTTTAATTATTTCTTTTGAAGTAGTATATGAGCCTCCATAAACACTATGGTCTATTCCTCCTGGCTCAAAATCTACTTTCTCATATTTCCATCTCATTGGCCAATCAATTCTCCACTTAACACTTATAATTCCTTTTTTTCTAAAATCAAATTTATCTTTAAATCCACATCCACATTCATATTCAATTTCATAATTATTAATCTGCAAGATTTTTGTGAAATCTTTTTTACATTTTTCACAATAAATTGAAATAGGTTGCCAGTTTTTATTTAGAGGCTCTTTTCTATATTTATTTAGAATTTTCATAATTTTTTCTCTATTATCTAAAGCAATTTTTATTAGAGAAGCATATTGGCATTTCTTATTTCTCTCATTTTGATAAATATAATAAGGATTAATTCCAACTTTTTTTAATTGATTTTCAAGCTCTTTTTCAAAATAAGAAGCATAACTTCCTTTTCCAAAAGGAGAAGGAATTTCACTTAGAGGCATTCCAATATATTTTTCATATTTTTCAGAAACATTTTTTGGAACTTTTCTAAATCTGTCATAATCATCCCAAGAATAAATAAATTTTACTTTTTTACCTTTATTTTCCAAAGCTTTTACAACTAAATCAGTAGTTATAATTTCTCTAAAATTTCCAATATGAATTGTTCCAGAAGGAGTTATTCCAGAAGCACAAACATATTCTTTTTTCTTTCCTCTTTCTTTTATTATTTTTTCAGCAATTGCATCAGCCCAAAAAAATTTCTCAGCCATGTTTATAAAAAATAAAACTAATTTATATATTTACCTTTTGTATTTATATTTTCTATATCCTTTATTGTCTAGTTCTTCATTTAATAATTCATCTGCGATTCTTTGAAATTTATTCCAACGACTTACATGTAAATATCTTATTTTTTTGAAATTTTCTTGAAGTTGTTGAACTTTTAGAAATAATTCCATAAGACGAGGATGTCTTACTTTATATTCTCCTAGCAATTGTTTAACAATTAATTCAGAATCAAGAATACAAGTTATTTCATCTTTTGTGAATTTTGAAGCAATTTCAAGAGCCCTTATTAATCCATAATATTCTGCAATATTATTTGTAACATTTTCTCCTAAAAATTCACTATATTTTGTAAGAATTTCTCCATCTCTTCTAACAATTAATCCTATTGCACCTGGCCCAGGATTTCCTCTTGCACCTCCATCAGAATTTGTATAAATCATTTTTCTTAAAATAAAATCAAATATAAAAAGGTTTAGAAGCCATTCATAAAACTTGAGCCAATCTCATTCATTTCATAAAATTCTTCTAGCATTTGATTATATCTTTTTTCAGAATTACTAATTTTTTCTTTTTTTCCTTTATAAAAAGGAAAATATTTAGAAGCAACTTCTTTAATTTTTTTAATTCTATTTCTAGTTATTTCAGTTAAATTTTTCATGATGGAAAATCTGAGAATTTTTTATTTTAAACAATTATATCCTATAATATATTCTTTAATATATATTTTCAACTATATATGTAATATCTTAAAAGATTTGAAGCTTTGAAATCTTTCAGGCTTTATATCTACTTTTCTTATTTGAGAGTGTTTAGGCCCTTTTTTACATAATTCAATCATAGTATTTACATTATCTGGTTCTCCTTCTAAAAAAACTTCTATTCTTCCATCTTCAAGATTTCTGCTAAATCCTTTGACATTATATCTTTCTGCATTTTCTTTGATAAATGCTCTAAAAAATACACCTTGAACAATTCCATTAATATAAAGTCTTACTGCTTTTTTCATAGAAATAATAATAGAAGAAGATTATTAAATATTTCTTCTATCTAACTCATTATTTAAAATTGAAATTATCTGGCTTGCAAAATATATTTTAGGCCCAACAGAAGTAGAAAGAAATTTTTTTCTTAATCTCTTTAATTCTTTTTTAGGCAATCCGTCATGATCTCCTAAAACAAAAACACAATTTTCAGATATTTTTGCTTTTCTTAAATCTTCTCCTTTTTTATCTAGAATAAAGATATCATTTTTCTTACTAAGCTCTTCAATTACCTTTAAAAGACTCTTTTTTTCAACAAAAATTCCAGGAAGAACCTCTCTTTTTTCTTCTTTTTTATATCCTCTTAAAGCTCTTTTAATTAATCCTGCAACATCTTTTTTGCTCACATCTAAACTATCTTCTTCTTTTTCAATTCCTGAGTTCTGTTTTAGAGTTATTTCAATATGCTTTGGAGGGTCTGGCATTCCATAAAAAATTAGGTGCAACTTAACATCTTCTCTAATTTGTCTAGAAATAAAAAAAGTATTTATTAGAACATGAATTGCAATATCCATTCTTCCAGCTTTCATTAAATTCTCAGTTCTAAATCCTGGAGAAGTTGATGCTGAGCTTGAAAAATACACAAAATGTTTCATTTTGTTTAAACACGTTTATTTTTCATTTTATTATTTTATCTCCTGAAAGACAAAAAGAGGCTTTGCAAATATTTCTTTACCTCTTATAACTTTATACATTCCTATAAACTTTTTTTCACAAAACACAACTATAATCTCTTCTTTTTTAACAGGAGTGGGTTTTTTTAAATCTCTTCTATAGATTGGTTTTCCAGTTAAAATATTTTTTAAATTTCCATTTTTAATTTCAATAGAAGAATAAACAGAAGATACAATTTCAGCAGGAACAATAATAGCTCTCAAAAGCTCTTCATTTCCGTTTTTATATTCATCCACAGCTTTTTCAAAATCATATAAATTCACAGAAGTTTCTTCTTCAAAAATTCCTGCACGAATTCTTCTTAATTCAAGCATGTGCGCTCCAATTTCTAATTCTTCTCCTAAATCATGTAATAATTTTCGTATATATGTTCCTCCTTGACAATCTACTTGAAATAAGATATTTCTATCTTTTTTTTCTAAAAGCTCAAATTTTTTTATTTCTCTTTGCCTGTTTTGTCTTTTTACTCTTGATTTAACAGGAGGCATTTGCATTATTTTTCCAAGAAACTTTTTTTTAATAGTTTCTTTAATTTTTTCTAAATCTATTTCATCATGAATCCTCATTATTCCTACATATTCTTTATCTTCTCCTAAAAAAAATCCAGTTAATTTACATGCTCGATTTAGAGCAATAGGTAAAACACCAGTAACTTTTGGGTCTAAAGTTCCAAAATGAGAAGTCTTTCTTAATTCTAGTTTTTTTCTCACAAAATCTGAAACACTAAAAGAAGTAGGGCCACTTGGTTTATCAATATTTATTATTCCAAATTCTAATAATTCTTTTGTACTTTTTTTTGCTTTTATTTCTTCAAGATTCATCTTATAGATTATCTAAAGGAGATTTTATATTTTTTATTGAAGCTTGAGAAATTTGAGTATATTTTTGAGTTGTTTTTATTGAACTATGGCCAAGTAATTTTTGTATAATTCTTAAATCAGTACCATTTTCTAGGAGATGTGTTGCAAAAGAATGTCTAAGAAGGTGAGGATAAACTCTCTTTTTGATGTCTGCTTTTTTTGCAGAATTTCTCAAAATTGCTTGAATTGTTGCTTTTGTAATTTTTTTATTTCTGTTTGATGGAAAAACGTATTTTGAGTTATTTAACATAAGGTAATTTTTTAGTTTTTCTGTCATTGATGAAGGAATTTTAATAAAACGATCTTTTTTGCCCTTCCCTAAATTAATTTTTATTAATTTTTCTTTAAAATCAATATCTTTTTTTTGCAAATTAATTATTTCAGAAACTCTTAAACCAGTTCCATAAAGTAATTTTATAATTAATCTGTGCTTAGTATTGTTTGTAACTTCAATTAATTTTTTTATTTCATTAATTGTTAAGATGTTTGGAAGAGTTTTGTTTCTTTTAATTGGGGGGAGATTTACTTTTTCATTTAAAATTTTCTCAAAGAAAAATTTAAT
>JAFCDI010000005.1 GCA_017609755.1 Candidatus Pacearchaeota archaeon | reverse complement strand
AATTGCTCGTATAAAACGAAGAAGATTGCTCTTAATTGACAATCCAATATCTTTAAATTTAATTTTTCTTCCTCTATTTTTTGATTGTAATAATTCAGGATAAACATTATTTTCAACTAATTTTCGAGTGGTTATTCCATATCTATATGTTTTTTTAAATAAATTACTCCAACTCCAAGGCTCTTGATGCCAAATAGCATTATCTAATTTTCCAATTTTTTTAGATAATTTATGGACTTCTAAATAAATTATTGCATGATCATGAGCAACACATAATGGAAGTATTTTTTTAGGAATATTATTAAATGCTTTAATTAAAAGAGTTTTCTTATAAAATCTAGGAAGAATAACTCCTCCAATAGGATTTATAAAATCTTGTGCATATTTTTGAACAAGTTTCCTATCTGCATCATATAAAATTTCTAATAATCTTTTTGGTTTCCAACTTCTTTCATACAACCATAACATATCAAATTTTTTCATTAATTTCACCCCTCTTTCAACACTAGTTTTTTCTAAAATATGGTCAGAATCAACTAACAAAACATATTTTCCTTTTGCTTTTTTAGCACCTAATTTTCTAGCTCCTAATAGAGTTCCTTCATAAGTATAGATTTTTGCCTTAAACTCTTTTGCAATTTCCAATGTTTTATCTGTGCTATTACTATCAATTATTATTAATTCAATATTAGGATAACTTTGGTTTTTTACTGATTGCAAAGTTTTCTTAAGAGTCTTTTCAGAATTATAAGTTGGAATTGTTATTGAAACTAGTTCTTTCATTTTAATATTTCCTCTATTTTCTTTTTAAATTTATGTGTGCTATTTCCCAAATTCTTTATTTTTCTTGCCTTAATTTTGCTTTTTAGAAAATTTTCTAAAACTCTGTTTATCTCTTTAATATTTTCTTTTTCTGAATTTTTTTCATTTATTTTATAATATTGAGGAATTTTTTCAATTAATTTAACAAATCCTCCTTTATTTGTAGCAATTAAAGGCTTTCCTAAGGCTAAAGCTTCAAAAGGAACAATTCCAAAATCCTCTCTATAAGGAATAAATATAATTGCCTTACAATTTGAATACAATTTCAATAATTCTTTTTCAGAAACATTAGTTTTAATTTCTACATTTGGAATTTTTCTTGACATTTTTTTAATTTTTTCAAAGAATTTTTTATTCTCAATATTTCCAACAAGAATTAATTTTTCTTTTGGATTTTTTTCAACAAAGCTTTTCCAGGCTTTTAATAATAAATCCTGTCTTTTTGGATTATTGATTCTAGATACATATAAAAAATAATTTCCTTTTTTTGTTTTTAATTTGCTAAATTTATCAACTTCAATTGGAGGATAAACTATTGTAAAAGGTTTTTTTCTTAATAATTGATGTTTTTTTGCCCTTTCTAAACTTAATTCAGAATTAAAAACAGTATAATCTATTTTTTTCCAGGCTCTTTTTTCAAGAAATTTATATATTTTAGTTGAAATAAGATAAAGATTTTTAGATAAAAAAGATTTATATCTATTTTCAAGATTCCATTTAATATCTTCTTTATAAGACGCTCTTAAAATAGTGTGAATATATGCATATGTTTTTCCTTTTTTATAGTTTCTAAGAGTTATTAATTCTCCAAGTCCAGAAGTAGAAATCAAGAAAACATCGTATTTGTCCAGAGGAATTTTAGAGAACAAATTAAAGAAAACTAATAATCCTCTTCCAATATAGAGCCTTCCTAATTTTTTAGCAAATTTAGGAGCAATTATCCTAATTTCATAGTTTTCAAATTCTTTAAAAGTATTTTCTCTATCATATATCCAAGTATATAAATCAATTTTATATTTTGTATTTTTCAAAATTTCCAAAACAACTTTTTCTGCTCCTCCTTTGCTCTTAAGCCAGGGATGAAAAAGTGCAATTTTTTTAGGATTCATTTTACAAATTCTAAATTATCATACTCTGCATATTGTCCAGAAGTATTTAAGAATTCTTGTCTTGCAATTATATCTTCTGGAGGATTTATTTCCCAAATTTTTATTGGTCCTTGAAGAGTTCCAGAATAATATAAAAACTCTCCTAAATCTGCACCTTGAGCAGCTAAATTAGAAACAATTGGACTAGGCTCAGAATGAACTAATTTTACTCCTTCATATTTTCCAAATTCATTATCCAAAAGATACAATTGAGAAACTAGACTAGACTGCACTTTAGGAGACAAATACATAACTGTTCCTAATTCATTTATCTGAACACCTGTATTTGATGAACTTACATAAGGAACAAAATAAGCAATTGCTTCTAATCCCTTTTCAGTATCAACTAAAAGTCCCCTATAATAAACATATCTAATTGGAATTCTAAATTGTTCTCCATTATAAACAAAAATTCCCTCAACATTCTCAAAAGATAAAGTTTCATTTTTATTCATCTCTAGAATTATTGCTCCTATCATTGCTTTTGAAAAAGGAAGAAAAATCTCTCTTCCACCTATTTCATAAATTAAATCCTCATCTACAAAACCTCCTCCACCAGTATAAATTCTTATTTCTTTTTCAGCTGTTTCTTGAGTTTGAGAGACATCATTTATAAAAGTAGGAATCATTGAATATCTATCATTGGAATCTGCATCACTTCCAATTTTGCTATATGCAGAATATTTTCCAATATCAGTAGAATCAATCAATAAATAAGAGACCTTATGAGCTTTCATAAAACTTAAAGCTGTTTCTGGATAAGGAGTTGTCAATAAATATCTTCCAATTAAATGGTCCCAAAATGCATTTCCATGCCCTCCGTCTGTTATTGTTGCTCTTTCTCCTAAATATTGCACCCAGTATCCATAATCCCACCAATGCACAAAAATACTTTCTTTAGGAGTGTTTTCTCTTATCCATTTCATTGCATTTTGCCATTGATAATTAGCAGAAGGCCCAGTATATTCTGATTGATAGATTATATTTTGAGTAAAACTAATTATTCTAGTAACCAAAATTATAGCAACTAAAATAAATAAAACAAATAAAAGAAGTTTTAGAAGTTCATCTTTACTTTTCTTAAAGAATTCAAATAATCTTACACTCAAATATCCCACCATAAAACAAATAAAAGGAGACATTAAAAAGAAAAATCGTATTGCTCCTCTTCCAGCAATCAACATAAAAAATAACCAAATAAAAATTATAAATAACTCACTCTTTATCTCTACTTTTTCATTAAAATATAACCAAACAAAATAAACTAAAAAAATTAAAAGTCCAGCAAAATAAACAAAACCACTAATAAAATTATTTCCATTTAAAAGAGCATTTTCAGACATTTTACTAAATAAAATTCCAGAAATCATTGCAATCCAAATTAGAGAAAAGAAAATCCTGTGTTTTCTTCTAGAAATTTTTGAAGACATATCAATTCCAACAAAAATCATTCCAGCATAAAACAACCAAAAAAAGAATTTTCCCACCTGATTCATCCAATTAGACAAATAAGGTTGAGCATTTTCAGCAACAGTAGAACCTATTCTACTCTCTCCAAAAGGGTCCATCATTTCTGAGATAAATCCAAAAATAATTGAAAAAAGATTTTTATTAAATAAAAATAAAAATATTGCTCCTAAAATAAAAACAAGTCCAAGACTAATAGCAGCCCTATATTTTTTTAAATTTTTCTTTAAATATTTTCTTTCATTTATTATTAAAAAATAATCAACAATTAAAAATAAAAGAACAATAGGAACTAAAATACTAGTCCCAGATAAGAAGAAAGAAAGAATAGAATTAAATTCATATCCATAAATTCCTAAAAACAAAATTGTAAACAAAAACCAAATAAAATAAAAAACAAGATAATTTTTCAAAATTCTTTTTTTATCTATCTCTAGATTTTTCTCTCTAAATAACCATATTAAAAACATGCTCAATGAAATAATTAAAAAAGTAAAAATAGCAATTCCACTCCAACAAGCATAATTAAATGCTGTTAAAAAAGCAACTCCGATTCCTAATAAAGAAATCTTAAGCAAGTCATTTTTTGATTTTGAAGTTTTTTTGGATTTTTTATCTAGAAATTGTATTGAGAGAGTATATCCTAATAAAACTAGAAAAAAAGAAAAAATTCCAATTGATTCGTGATCTGCAAAACCAGCCATTGTTCTATACAAATAAAGAGGAATAATAGCTAAAAAACCACTACTAATAAGCGCAGTTAGTTTTGATTTTGTTAAAACCAATATTAAAAAGAAAAAAGCAATTAATCCTAAAATAAAAAAGATTACAGGAGAAATAACATTTACAAATTCTAGAGAAATATTTGAATCAAAAATTCTAAAAAGAGAAAATAATCCAACAGTTGCTCTTGGAGTAAATTCATTTGTAAAAGGCAAATTTAAAGAAGGATATCTCATAGAATCAATTTCTGAAAGTCCTTCATTAATCATAGTTTCAGAAACTCTTAAAAAATAATAAGGATCTAAAGCAAGAGGAATATTTTTTCCTGTTGTAGAATCAACTAATAAAGGAAGATTTTGCAATCTTATCCAACTAGTGCCTATTAAAATAATCAAAAATAAAATAATAAACAGAATATTTAGAGTTTTTTTCTGATTTAAAATTTTCCAACTCTTTTTAAAGCCTTTTTTAATATCTTCTGCACTTTGTCTTAAAGTTTTTCTTTCACTATTTTGTATAGATATTTTACCAACTTCTTCCATATTTTATTTCAAGAGAATAATGCTTTAAAAGCTTTGTTTAATTATAGAAATAATAAAAATCCAATTAAAATTATTATTATTTGAAAGCTATGAATTAACCAAACTACTTCAATCTCTTTAATTTTTCCAGATTTTTTTATCTTCTTTAATATTGCAATAGCTAAATGTTCTAAACCATATATTTTATTATAAGGCATATCTAATCCTCCATCTTCTCTTACTTTAGCAAAACTTTGTTTTTTTAAGCCTCCTCTTAATTTTAAAAGAGTTTCTAAAGCATATGGAATAAAAAAGAAAAGAGCTATTTTTTCTGCATTTCCAAGAATTGCAATACAAGCTATTAAAGCTCCAACAGAATATGTGAGAACATCTCCTGGAAATATCTTTGCAGGATACTTGTTAAAAAGATAAAATCCTAAAAGTGCAGCAATCATACAAAGAGCAACAACACTTAGCCAACTAGTTCCAGTTAAATAAGTAACAAAAGCCAAACCAGATAAAATTAGAATTCCTTGTCCTGCTTCTAATCCATTATATCCCGCTAAAAAATTAAACGTAGTTGTAGACCCAATAATTCCTATTGGAATAACTATTAATGGAAATAATATTCCTAATTCAAATCCAAGAATACTAGATTCTCCTGCATTAATAACCATTAAAGGAATTGCTGCAAAAAATATCAAAATTAATCGAGTTCTTTTAGATAATCCTCCTTTTTGCCATCCAAATAAATCATCCACAATTCCAACAATTGCACTTAAAAACATTACAGAGAGAATAGCAAACAAATATTCATTTATTCCTGCTCCATCTTTAAAATAAAAAGTTCTTATAGCAATATAAGATAAAATTCCTAAAACAAAGCCAAAAACAACAATCATTCCTCCAGAACCAGCAATATTTTTTAAAGAATCTCTTTTATTCATATCTTCCCAAACTAATCCTATTGATTTTGCTTTTTTTATCCAAAAAGGCATAGCAAGAAATGTACAAAAAAAACTAATAAAAATCGTTGCTAATAAAAAAGGTTCCATAAACTATCTAAATATTTGAAATTTTTAAATTTAATCATCTAAATAAAAGAGGAGTAATATACACTTCAATTGCAGCAGCAACAATTAAAATAACAATTGATAAAAATAATAGCAGTGCAACATTTTCTAAAACTCTAATAAAATTCTTATTTTTTATTCCATGTTTAATAATTCCAAAACCAAACATTCCTCCTGCTAAAGCAGTTATAAAATAAGCTGCTATTTCTGGAAAACCATGAATCATGTATCTAGCAATTCCAATTGGAATTTGAACTAGTTTATATTGAGTAAAAACTCCAATTGCAGAAGCAATAACACTTGCATTCCAGGCCAGAATAAATATGGCTCCTGCTCCAAAAATAAGAGAAAATATAAGTGTAAATATCATAACATAAACATTA
Organism: Candidatus Pacearchaeota archaeon; assembly: GCA_017609755.1. GTDB lineage: Archaea > Nanobdellota > Nanobdellia > Pacearchaeales > GW2011-AR1 > JAFCEV01. Next base: position 46,674 of record JAFCDI010000005.1, on the reverse strand, counting down.
TTTTCTATAATTGAGAGAAATCTTAATTCTTTTGTTGCACCAGCAGAAATTCCTTTTTCTGAAAGAGAGTACTCTGAAACACATTGCTCAATATTTCCTGGATTATTAATCATACAATAAGTTTCAATTTGTGCATTAAAGAGAGTTGCATTTTGAATTATAATAAACCAAAGTGCAAAAGCAATAATAAATCCTAAAAACAACCACATTAGAGCAAAAATAGCGTCTTTATGAACTTTCCAGATACTCAAAAAACCTTCAACTTGCTCATCCTCTGCTTCTTCTTTTTTTATTATAAAATACATAAAAGGAAGAGAAAACATAACACAAAAAGTAACAACTATCATTCCAGAATATTGAGACAAAACAGTGTCTTTTGAAAAAAACCAATGAGTTAATAAAAGAGAAAGAGAACCATATAAAAAACCTATTAAAAGCATTTTCCAGGTTCCTTTTTCAACTTTTTTTGGATTTACTAATGACTCTAACATGATTATAATAGTTTTATTCTACTTTTAAAGATTTGTTAGTTTATCAGAAGTTTTTTATAACAGAAATTACATATTATTTAATGAATAAAAAAGAGGAATTCAATAAAATTCTAAAAGACATAAAGTCTATAAAAATTCAGGGAGCAAGAAACATAGCAAAAAAAGCTCTTTATGCATATTCTTTAATTCCCAATAAAATTTCAAAAAAAAGACTTCTTTCTTCTCGTCCAACAGAACCCATGATGGAAAAAGTTCTGAATCTAGCAGAAAAAAAGAATTTCAGAGAAATACAAGAACATTTTGAAAAAGCCCAAAACAAAATAAATTCAGAAGTTTTTAAATTAATTAAAAATAAAGATATAATCTTCACACACTGCCATTCTACAAATGTAATTAATGCATTAATTTATGCAAAAACTAAAGGCAAAAAATTTGAAGTCTATAATACAGAAACTCGTCCTTTATTTCAGGGCAGAAAAACAGCTAGGCAATTAAGAAAAGCAGGAATTAAAGTGACTATGTTTGTTGATTCTGCATTAGGAGTTGCATTAGAGGGAAGACAAAAAAATCAAAAACCAAATAAAGTTTTTTTAGGAGCAGACGCTTTACTAAAAAAAGGAATAATAAATAAAATTGGAAGCAATATTATTGCAAATATTGCACTCGACAATAAAATTCCTGTTTATATTATTGCAGACTCTTGGAAATTTACAAAAAAGCAGATTCCAATAGAACAAAGAAATTTAAATGAAGTCTGGGATAAAGCACCCAAAAATATCAAAATAAAAAATCCTGCATTTGAATTTGTTCCAAAAAAATATCTTCGAGCAATTGTTTCTGAATTAGGAACTTTGAAATATGAAAGTTTTTTAAGAAAAATTTAAAATTAATGCTCACAATTTTCATCACATACATGTTCTTTTTGAGCTTTTGTAAAAACCTCTGTTATTTCCTCATTTATCTCTTCAAGATTCTTATTTATCTCTTCTTTTACTTCTTCTAATTTTTTAATTTGATTTGAAATTAATTCTTTTGTTTCAGAAATATTTTTTTTAACAAAGTTTTTTCCACCCACATCCACTATTAAATCCTCTGAAATTAATTTTGTTTTTACAAAGATTCCTCTTCCAATTGGAGCAAGAATTTCTTTTTCCTTTGCACCGATTAACTCATCCAGTCCTAAAAAGAGAGAATTCATATCAACTATTGCTTGCTCAACAGCTTCTAATTGCTGCTGTAGCTGTGAAATTTGCTGCTCATAAATTCCAAACTTTTGCATTAATTCTTCTGAATTTTTATCCATGCTAAACTCAGAATATATATGTTTTTAAGTATTACTATAGAATATAAAATTATAAATATATCCTAAACTAAGATTTTCTATGCCAGAAATAATGATATACAGAAATAAACAGAATAAATATGAAAGTCTGGTTTGTGCAGATGATAAAGTATATTCTCTTTGGAAAGCAGAATTATTAAGAGATAAATTAAATATTCTAATTTGAGAGAAAGAAAGAGTAGATATTAGAAAAATCGAGGATTCTAGAGCAAAAAGAAAAGAGTTAATAAATAGATTAAATTCCGGTGAAGATATTAATTTAAAATCAGAACTTCTTCAATATTTTCTCTAAACTACTTTTAGATATTTTCTTAATATTGAACCAAAAAGCATTGCAAGAATAAAATATGCCCAGAACCAGCCTAAAAAACCTAAAAATTTTGGACTTCCTAGATTAGTAAAAAAGTCTTGAAACCATCTAAAAAATAAAATAAGAGGAATACCTGTATATGCAATTGCTCTCATACTTAGTTTCATTTGTTTAGGCATCAACTTCATTTGAGTTTTTTGAAGCTCCATCATTTTTTCAGGATGCTCTTTAAATTTCTTCATTTCTTTTTGAAGTTCTTTTTGCTCTTTTTTAAGTTCTTTAAGTGTTTTTTGATCAGTTGCATATTTTTGAACTATTGTAATAAGAAGAGTAATAACAAATACAATAATTACCATTCCCCAATTTATGTTCCACAATAATAAAGCACCTGCACTAGGATCTAAAACTGCATGAATAGAATTTTTTATTATAGGAATTTTATCCCAAAATCCTGCAATTAGTAGAGAAGCTAGCATTATAATTATAATTGGTTTAAAACTTCCTTCACCTTTTTTGTTCTCTTTTTCTTCCATTTTAATCTAAATCAAAATTGGTTTTTAAAACTAAGTGTTTTTTATTTTTCTTAAATAATAAATTCCCCAAATCAAAGAAAATATTCCAAAAATAATCTGTATTAAAGATATTATTAATTCTTCTGAATTATTTCTTTCAAAAATAAGAAAAGAGCTTCCAGTAAAAAATAAATATATTCCCAAACTAATTACAAGAACACTTACAAATTTGTTTAAAGTTTTGTTTTTTTTATTCATTTTAGTCTCTTCTAATTTTTGAACAGCTGGAAATTTTAACTTCCACTCATGAATTTTCTCATTGCAGGATTCATATCAGTCATGTGTTGTTGAGCAATGTTTTGATAAAATTGAAACATAATCATAATTACCAACAATATTGCTGTTCCTGAAACAAGAGCTCCTAATAAATCTGTTGCTGCTGCTAATAATCCAATTGCAGCACCTCCCATTACTGTTAAAGGCATAATATATCTATCTAAAATACTTTCTAAAACTCGAATATCTTGTCTAAATCCAGCAACTTGCAATCCAGATGCAGCAATTTTTTGTGCCTGTGCTTTTGAATCCATTCCAGATGTTTTAACCCAGAAAACTGAAAATAAAGCACAAAGTATAATATAGAATAAAATATGAGTTATTCCTTGAAGCAAATATCTTGGAAGAAATCCTCCTCTAACAACAAGCTCTAATAAATTTGTAGAACCCATCCAAAAAGCTAAACCAGAAATAGGTTGCCCCTCTACAAAACTTCCTAACCAAGTAAAATAAGAAGCAATTTTAGCACCTCCAGTACAGACAGCTCCTTCAAGACAAGGAGCAGCAGCATTTTCTATTAATCCTCCAAATAATTGTATATTTGCAACTAGTGCAGCAACCAAAATAACTGGAATAACAGAAGCATAAAAAAAAGATAAAGGCCATTTCATACCATATCCTCTTAATCTGCCAAAAGAAAGAGGAATTTCAACTTTTAATGATTGAGCCCAGACAACTATTAAAAAGATTACAACTGTGGCAGCTAATGCAGCTGCAGCAGATAAAAATTCAATAGGATATTTATTTATTATTGATTGAATTAATACTAATATTTTTCCTGAACAAGGAGTTCTATTAAAATCAAGTAAGCAGTTTCTTCCTTGCTGATTCACAAATTGAAAAGCACTTGTGAATAATCTCCAACTAACTCCTGCTCCAATAAACAAACTTACTCCTGAACCAAAGCCCCATTTTTCACAGAGTTCATTCATGAAATAAATTGCTAATCCTCCTATAATTAATTGCAGTATAACTAGCCATGCAAATCCAGGCACAGGTTGAAGTCCTTGCATTAATACATAAACAAAAGCTTCAAATATAATAAAAAAGAAAACCAGCATTTTCTGAATTCCTTGAAAGAATTTTTTTCCTTCTACAGTATTTGTATCAATATTCAATATACCAGAACCAACTAATAATTGAAGAATAATAGAAGCCATTACAATAGGCCCAATACCAAGAGAAATAATACTTCCAAAGTCAGTACCCATAATAATCGCAAGATACTGAAATCTTTCTAAAGCATTTATAGACAAACCAAAAAGAGGAATATTAGCAAGAACAAAAAAAGAAACTAAAACTATAAGAGTCCACTTAAGTTTAACATTAAAACTAAGTTTTTTTTCATCAGGTTTTTTAACTTCAGGAATTAAACTAAAAATGCCTTGCAAATTCGCCATTTTTATTTTTTAGCCTCTTTTTTTTGGACAGTAGTTTTTTCTTTATCTCCTTTTATTGGCTGAGTTTTATTATTAACTGAAGAATTCAAAATAATTTCTCCTCCAGCTTTTTTTACTTCTTCTATTGCTAATTTAGAAGCTGAATTTGCTTTTATAATTAACTTATTTTTTACTTTTCCTGTTCCAAGAATCTTATGATTCTTTAAATTAATTTCATATCCTTTGTCTGTTTTTCTTCCATAATTTTCTAAATTTTTTTCAATATCTCTTAGATTTATTTTTTTAGTTTTATTTATTTTTGTTCCTCTACTAGTAATTCCTTGTTTTCCAAAATATTTTCCTCCATAGAGTTTAGTAATTAATGTTTTTTTATGATCTGCTCTTTTTCCACTTCCAGACATTCCTTTTCCTCCTCTATGCCCGCTTTTTTTAGCTTTTTTTCTAGCACCATGTCCAGAAGTTCCCATTTTTCTTCCATGTCTTCTTGAAGCTTTTTTTCTTTTCTTTGCCATTTTTATTTTTTAAGAGATTCTAAATAACTATTATATCTTTTTTTAGTTATTAGAATAGAAGAACTTTCTATTAGTCCATTTCTATCAGAATTTATAAAATATTTTATTTGAGGATAAAGTCCTTTCTCATTTTCATTATTTCTTATTGTTTCAACTTTATATTCATCTTTGTAAATAACAATTTCATCAGAGATTTTATCTCCAATTTTTATATTATCCAAATTTTTTATTTTTCCTTTAAATTCCATTATATCATCCTCTCAATTAATTCATTTATTTTTTCTTTATGATTTCCAAGAACTCCTTCTGGAAAACCTAATTTGCTTTTTATTCCACCTTTTGGAGGAGATAATCTAAAGAAATTATCTATTTTTGTTTTTCTTTTTTCTTTTAATTTTTTATAAATTTCTGAATTTATTTCTCCAAATGCACAAAAATCTCTTACTTTATTCACTCTTCCTCTTTCTTCTTTTGTAGGATTTTCAAAAACAATGCAATTATATTTTTTTCTTAATCTCAATCTGTTTAGAGTTTCTTTTATGTCTTTTCTTATTCCAACTTGTCCAACAATTCTTATTACTGCAATCATCTTTCTTCAACTCTCCTATTTGTTTTTTCTAGAGCATTTATACAAGCTTTTACTAAATTAAAAGTAGTTCTTATTCTTCCAGATGAACGACTATAAACATCTCTTATTCCAGCTAATTTTAATATTTTCTTTAATTCACTTCCCACAACTAGTCCAGTTCCTTGAGGAGCAGGTATTAGAGTTACTTTCACACTTCCTGATTTTCCTGTAACTTTAAATGGAACAGTGTGTAATTCAGAACAATCACAATCAAAAGCAGAACAAGTTCTTTTTACTTTAATTATATTTAATTTAGCTTTTCTTATTGCCTTGTCTCTTGCAGGAAGAGTTTCCATTGCCTTTCCATCTCCAATTCCAACATGTCCATTTTCATCACCAATAACAGCCATTGCAGAGAATGTTGGAACATTTCCTTCTTTTGTTTTTCTTTGAGTTTGTCTCCAGGCTCTTCTTTTTCCTCCACCAAACTTTCCTTTTGATTGTCCAATAGAAATTAAATCAAATTTAATCTCAAGAAGAGAATCAACAATTTCTTCTTCTAGAATTTTTCTTTTATTATCTAATATTTCATCAATATTTTTAATTTTTCCAGCTTTTACTTCTTTTCCTAATTTTGTTTTTGGTTCCCAAGATTCAATAACCTCTTCTTTTGTTTTTTCTCCTCTTCTTAAAACAGGCTGTTTTTCCTTTTCTTTTTCAAGTTTTTTTAATTCTTCTAAATCTTCTTCATCTAAAACTTCTTCTGGAATTTCTGCATATTCGTCTTCTTCATCTAAAACTTCTTCTATTTTTTGATTTAATTTTTGTTTGTCCACTTCTTCAGGATTCTTAACTTCTGAAACTGCTTTTTCAGATAAATCTGCTACTGGAGCTTCATAGGATTCTTTTTTAGATTCTAAATTTTTTGTATCTGTTTCTTTTGCCATTTTATTTTTCTATTGCTGCTTTAAGATTATCAAAAGGTATTTTATTTTTTAGTTTTTCTCCTCTTATTCTTTCTTCTTCAGGAAAAAATTCTTTTTTACAAGCAATATTTACTCCTCCGTCATTTAATCCTTTAATAAAAGCATATGTTTTTGTCTTAGGAATCATTCTAATCATTCCAAAATCAATTATTGGTTCTGATAATTTTTCATCTTTTATTTTTTTACCAATAAATAATCCTAAAAGATAAGAGGCAGGAATAGATTTTAAACTTCTAGAACTTTCTTTAGGCCATCCAAGAGAGAGTAATTTTTTAGAAGTTGTTCCAAAAACTATTTTATCTTTTGCTTCTTTACTAATCACATACTGCACAATTAAATAAGAATTTGTTCTTCTAAAAACAAGTCTAGGAGAACCACTTTTAAGAAGTTTGATTCTTTTTAAATAATCTGTTTTAAATTCTCTTCTTCGTCTTTTATTTATTTTCATTTTTTATTATTACACTCCTTATATACTCTTTAAGATTTCCAAGACTTTTATATTGCCTATTTCTAATTTTTTTTCTTAAATCCTTAGAATTCTCTCGTGTTAATTTTCCTTGATTTCTTAATTCTCTAACATATTTTCTTAATTTTCGAGTTAACACAACATATTCTTTTTTTCTTTTATTTACTTTTTTTCTGATATTTCCAACACTTCTTTTATTTTTTCTTTTTAAATTTGCTTTTCTGCCTTTAATCTCTTTGATAAATATTGCTCCTTCTTTTTGAAGATCTCTAATATCTTGTTTAGTTATTGCTTCTTTAATATCTTCTAATCTAGATTTTACAAAAACTATTCTATCTTTTCCAACTTTCAAAGTTTTTGCAGCTAGTGCTTTTTTCTTACTTAGATTCATTTTTATTTTGGAAATCCTCCTTTTCCTTTACTTTTTTCTCTTCTATTTTCTTTTTTTTCTTCATTGAATTTTTTTTAAGAAAATTTTCAATATTCATATTTTCAATAGAAATATTTTTTTCTTTTGCTTTTTTTGCTATTTCTATTTTTTTTATTTTTCCAATATTTCCTACTATTATAATTGAATTTTTTTCTATTTTATCAAGTTCTTTTGGATTTTTTACAATTATTCTTTCTTTTTTATTTCCTTTTTTATAACCTATACTAACTCTAGCAGGATAGCCTCTTCTTTTTTCTCTCATTTTATTGTCTCTTCCAGTAGGTCTTCTCCAAATCTGTTTTTTCTTTCTTCTTTTTCCTAATTTAGAATATCTATTTGAAGTTCTTCTTAAAAATTTCATTAAATTTCCCTCCCTGCTTTACTAGTTAGAAATATTCCATCTTGGAAAACTCTTCTATCTCTATTTTTAATTCTAGTTGCTTTCTCAAAATTAGCAGCAGTTTGTCCTGCAGCCTCTTTATCATAAGAATTTATTTTTATTATTTCTCCTTCAATATTCACTCGCACATTATCTCTAATTTTAGCTTTTCTATTTATTTTTTCTCCAAGAAAATTTTTAATAGTAGCTTCTTTATCTTTAATTTCAACAGTCATTGGAAAATGACTTGAACATATTTTTAATTGATATTCAAATTCGTTTTGAACTCCTTTAATCATATTTTGAATATGAGCAGTAATTGTATTAATTCTCTTTTTTTCTTTTTTTGTTGCTTTTTTATTTCCAATCATAATAAAATTTCCTTTTTTTTCAAAATCCAATTTTCGAAGATTAAATTCTCTTTCAATTTCTCCTTTTTCTCCTTTTACTTTTAATTTATTTTCTTTTATTTCTATTTCAACTCCTTCAGGAATTTCAATTTTTTGAATTATTTCTTTTTTCATTTTATTTAATTAGTAAAAATATGCAACTAAGCTTCCTCCTATTTGTTCATTTTGAGCTTCTTCGTGTGTAACTAATCCTTTATTTGTGGAAACAATCATAGTTCCAAGATTTCTAGAAGGAAGATATCTTCTTCTATATCTTTCTATATCTTCTTTTTTAACACTAAATCTGGGTTTTATTGCTTTACATTCAAACAAATTTCCAATTGTTATTTCTAGAGATTTCTCTTTGACTTTTATTTTATATCTCTTTATTGCGCCTTTTTGTTTCATTATCTTTAGAATTTCAACTAACAAATTTGAAATTCTTGGAATAACAACTATCTCTTTTCCAGCTTTTTTAGCATTTCTTATCATATTCAATCCATCAGCAACAACATCTTGGCTCATATTCTAACTCCTATCCAAATTCCAGATAACTGGAGTTTGAATGCTTGAAAATTATTTTGAATTTTCATTTTTTTAATTATATTTTTTAAAACCGATTTCTTCTGCTATTTCTCTAAAGCAGTGTCGGCATAAATTTAATCCGTATGATTTTATATGTGCTCCATATCTTCCGCATCTTTCACATTTTTTTGCAGCAATTCCAATTTTTCTTTCTTTTGGTTTGCAGTGTTTTAGAAACTTCTCTCTAATTTCTGGCTTGTTCTTTAGTTGTTTCAATATTTTTTTCCAATCGCTTGCAGTCATTTTTTAAATAAAATTTGTGTTAAAATTTTCTTCCATAAATTTAATTATCTCTTCTTTTGAAATTTTCTGTCTTTTTGGAATTTTTCCTTTTTTAGTCTTTCTTAATTTAACTCTTCTTCCAGCTCTTTTAAAAACAATTGTAACATCAAATCCTCTTATTCCTATATCTCTTTGATATTCTATTTCAGGAATTTCAATGTATTCTTTTATTCCAAAAGAAAAATTATTCTCACTTATTTGCTTTTTCTTTATAGTGTTGTCAATTGTACTTAAAAGTCTTCTTAAAAGTTCCTTAAAATCTTTTCTAATTGTTAAAACTGCGCCTACTTCTAGATTAGGACGAACTCCTAGAGTAGGAATTCTTTTTTTAGATGTTGTTTTTGAAGGCTTTTTTCCTGTTAAAAATTCTAAAAGTTTGAAGCCTTTTTCTAATTCTTCGGCAGTTCCACCTACACTTAGAACAATTTTCTCAATTTTTATTTCTCTCATTTTATTCATTTTCTTCTATTACCATTAGTTGTTTAATTAAAACATTAATTTTTCCTTCTTTGTAATCTAATTCTGCTGTCTTTTTTTCTAAGTCTAATTTAGAAATTTTTGCTTTTTTTCCAGAGTGTTTTCCTGCAAAAACCAAAACTCTAGCTTTTTCTTTTAAAGGAAGACATTTGTCTATTTTTTTCTTATTTAAATTTACTAAAACTGAATCATTAACTTTACATGAAATATTTGAGATAAAATTTCTTCCATCACTTAAATTTAATTGTACTTTTTTACCTTTTAGAATTTTTTTATTGACAACTTTACATATTTTGAAATCTCTTTTTTCATAATCAGCTTTTTCAATCACAAATTTTCCTTTTTCAGATAGAGTAAGTTTATAAATTTCTTTTGAAGGAACAATTGTTAAAACATCAAAGAGAGACAAACTATTTTTTTCATCTTTTACTGGAAAACCATTTAATAAAATTTGTTTATTAGAAATTATCTTTTTTACTTCTTTTCTATTTTGTGCCAATTTTAGAACATCTCTAAGTGCAATTAAAATAGGTATTCCATTAGAAAGTCTTGAATTAGGTCTAACTACATAAAGTGTGCCTTTTCTCTTTATTGGCCAATTTTTAGGTACTTGGTGTCTTTTTAGGTGCATTTTGTTTTTTCTCCTTTATTTCTTTATTTTTTAATCTTTTTTTGTCTTCTAAATTTAATTCAGTTATTTGAAGATTAGATGGTTTTAAACTAACATTTACTTTTGAACCATCTCTTTTTTTTACTGAAATTCCATCAACATGAATCTTTAAAGTTTTTGAATTCACAGAGGAAATTTTTCCTGATTTATTTTTGAATTTTCCTCTCATAATTTTTACAACATCTCCTTTTTTTAGAGGAAGATTTCTTTTTTCATATTTTTTTCTTAAGTCTTTTGATAGATTTGCACTTAAAAGTTTTCTTTTTTTATGTAATGGAGCTTGAGCTGCATACTTTCTCTGCTTTCTAGGCTGTTTGCTTGATTTCCACTTTGTTGAAAATTTCTTTTTCATTTTTAATATACAATTGAAGCGATTTTTGCGACTTGAGGCCATCGCTCTAAAACCTCTCTTGCAATTGGTCCTTTAATTTGAGTTCCTTTTGGATTTCCTTTTTCATCTTTTAAAATTGCCACAGCATTATCTTCAAAAGCAACTCTTTCTCCATTTAATCTTCTATATGCTTTTTTTTGCCTTATTATTACAGCATCAAAAACCTTTCCCTTCATTTCAGGAATCCCTTTACGAACACTGACTTTTACCCAGTCAGCAATTTTTGCATTTGTTTGTTTTCCTTTTTTTGCTTTACTTTTTTTTACTGAAACAAGTTTGACAATTTTTGCTCCACTATTATCAGAAGAAATTACAATTGCTCCAAGGTTTAATCCAGGAGTTATTCTAGCACTTATTGCTTTCATTTTTTAATATTTCCCGAAGCTGTTTCAGCATCTTTAATTTTTTTAATAACTGCAAAATGTATAATTTTACTTAGAGGACGACATTCCTGAATTCTAATTAAATCTCCAATATTAATTTCTTTTTCCATACAAAGAGGAAGTCGAGCATGTAATTTTGTTTTTGTTTTGGCAAATCTTTCATATTTTTTAACATAAATCATTCTCTCAAATTCAATAACTACTCTCTTATGAAATTTTTTAATAACTCTTCCTTCAAAAACTCTTCCTCTAACTTTTAAATTTCCATGAATAGGACAATCTTTCTCAAATTTCTTAGTTTCAACTATTTTTGCTTCTTTCTTTTTTGGATTTTTTTCTTTCTTTTTCATTTTTTTGTTTTTGTGTATGCTTTTTAGAGATTTTATTCCTCTATTGAATCTTCTTCAAAACCTAACTTTACTAAAAGAGGTTTTACTTTCTTCACATGGTCTCCTTGAAGCTCAATAATTTTATCTTTGTAAGTTCCACCGCAAGCCAGTTCATTTTTCAGACTTTTTGCGATTTTTTTTACATCGATGTCGTTCTCAAATCCACTGATTACTGTCACGATTTTTCCGTATCTTTTCTTGTCAGTGGAAATCTTTATTCTTTGCGAACTTTTAACCATTTGTTCGCATACACATGCTTGCTTAGGCAAGCCACATTTTGGACATATTTCCATGTTATTTATTGAGTGTGATGATTCTTGCAATCATTTTTTTAATTTGTCTTGTTTTACTGCTATTTGTTTTCTCAGCAGCAGTTTTTGATTTGATTAATTCCATTTTTAATTCCTTTAATTTTTTCTCTCTGTCTTCTTTGCTCATATTTTTTAGTTCTTTTTTCTTCATTTTTTCTTTTCAATTGTTTTCTTTTTAGTTTCTTTTTTTAACTCTTCTGTATTTCTTTTTAATTTTTCAATTAATTCTCCATCAACTTTAATTCTATCTTTTAATATTGCATGTGGAGAGAGTATACTTACTTTAACACCCACAGTTCCTGGTTTTGTTTGAGCTTTTGATTGCGCTCTATCAACTACTTTAGCACTATCTCCTGTTTTTTTTAAATATCCTTGGGCAAATCTCCAAGATTTTGCTCTTGAACCTGGAAGCTTTCCACTTAATCTTATTTCAGCACCTAAAGCACCAGCATTAATTATTCTTTGAAGAGTTCTATATGCTATAACTTTGAATTTTAATGGACCAAATCTTTCAAGAGAAAGAGCAATTTCATCTGCATTTATTTGAGCATCAAATTCAGGCTCTTTTATCTCGTCTATTTCAATATGAGGATTTTCTAATTTAAATTTATTCTTTAAAATAGCAGTTAGTTCCATTATTTTTTCTCCACCTCTTCCAATTATTAAACCTGGTTTGTTTGTTGAAATTATTAATTTTTCACCAACTGGAGTATACTCTATTTTTACTTTACTTATTTTTCCTTTTCCTAGAAATTTTTTAATATATTCTCTAAGAGCAAATTCTTCTTTTTTCAAATTTACAACATTTCTTTCTTCCATTTTTAAACACTTTTCTGTGACGCATTATTGTGAGCTTGTTTAATTGCTTGAGAAACCAAAGGTTTCTCATTGTTTTTTTTCTTTTTTAATTCGCTTTTTTCTTTTACAATTACTTCAATATGTGTTCTTTTTTTCTGAGTTCTTCCAAATCTTCCATAAGGTCTTGAAGCTAAATTAGCTCCAGCTTTAATTATTACTGGTTCATCTATATTACTTTGATTTGCATTTGCAGCTAAACTTCTTAACACAATTATAAAATTTTCTGCAGCTTTTTTTGGAAACCTTCCTGAATCTATACCTTTTCCTTTTCTATGAGGAATTTCTCCTCTCATTGGTACTGCTTTTTTTCCTACAACCACTTTTTGCAAATCTCTAATAGCATCGCCTAAATTTTTTCTAAGAATAAACTTACAAACAAATTTTGCGTCTTTAGTAGATATTGGAAGATTGATTCCTTTTGCAGAAACTTCCGTTCTTTTTATTTTTGGAATTTCTTTTTTAACTTCTTTTTTTTCAGAAGTTTTTTCTTTTTCACTGATTTCTTTTTTATTCTCTGATTCTTTTATATTTTGAATTTCTGTTTTTTCTTTTTTGGCACTTTCTTCTGCTTTTTTTGTTTCTTTAAGCACTTTATTTTTTTGCAAAGAAGCTTCTGATTCTGGATTTGCTTTTGCAACTACTTTTTGTTTTTTCATTGATTTTTTTTCTTTTTGATTTGGATTATAATCTTTTTCTGTCATTTTTTATTTCTTTGATTTAGCACGAGTTCCTTTTGTTGCCCCTACTCCTGCACTACTATGTTTAACTTTATTTCTTGTTGGAGCAAATTCTCCAAATTTATGTCCAAGCATTTCACCAGTTATTTCGATTGGAATAAAGGTATTTCCATTGTAAATAGAGATTTTCATTCCAATCATTGAAGGAACCACAATTAAATCTCTTTGATGAGTTCGAATTCTCTTATCTTTTTTTTGCTTTTCTTTTGCTCGATTAATGAATGTCTCAATTTTTTGAAATTGTCTTAAAATAGTTCTTCTTTGTCTTGAAGTTAAATATTTTGCAAATTCACGAACATCTAGTTTTTTTAACTCTTCTAGTCCAAGTCCTTTGTATGTGAATTCTTTTTTTCTTATTTCCATTTTATAAATTTCTCTCTATCATTTTTATTTCTTTTTACCTGTTCTTTTTGGCCTTAACAATCCAACTTTTCTTCCTGGAGGTGCATTTCTCTTAGCAATTTTGCTTTTGACGTTTTTAGCTCTACCAGAACCAAAAGGATGATCAATTACATTCATTTTTACTGCAGAGGTTCTTGGCCATAATTTACTTTTTGCTTTCTTAAGATGATACTTTTTTCCAGCTTTTATAATTGGTTTTTCTAATCTACCTGCTCCAGCAATCTCTCCAATAATAGCTCTACAATTTAGATTTAATTTCTTTTCTTTTTTTGATGGAAAAACAATAGAAACAAAATCTTTTGAAATTCTATTAACAATTGCAGAATTTCCTCCACTTTTAATGAATTTTCCTCCATCTCCTGGACGAGCCTCTATACAATAAACGCTTGTTTTAACTGGAATATTTTTTAATTGAAGAATATTTCCTGAACTAATTTCTTTACCTTCTAATTTTATTTTTTGTCCTTCAAACATTCCTTTTGCAGCCGGAATATAAAAACTTCCTTTTTCATATTTTACTTTTGCTAATGGAGCAGTATGAGCAGAAGAATTAAACAACTTAATTATCTCTCCTTCTCCTTTTAAATTGGAAGAATATTGTAGTTTAAATCTAAATGCTTTTTTTCTAACTTTATAAGTGAAAGTTCCTCTTCCTCTTCTTTGTGTTATTATTCTTTTTCCCATTTTACATTAGTCCTAATTTTGTAGCAATATCAATTGCTGGAAAATCTTTTTTTAATTTAATATAAGCATATTTTTTATTTCCCTTAATTTGTACTCTTATTTTTTCAATCTTTGCTTTAAAGAGCTCTTCAAACTCTTTTTTAATATCCTCTTTTGATTTTATTTTGCTAATTTCAAAAGTAAGAGTATTTTGAGCTTCAATTTTCATAACAGCTTTTTCAGTAACTATTGGTTTCATTTATTTTTCTCCTTATTTTTTATTTCTGGCTTTTTTGAATTTCCAGAGTATAGATTTTCAATATCTTTAATTGCTGATTCAGTGTAAATAGTTAATCTTCCTAATCCTCCTTTTGCAAGATTAGAAGTTCCAAGATTTCTAACATTAACTATTTCAAAGGCATTTGTTTTTAGTTTTTCATTATTTCCAAGAACCAATAATAATCCTGCATTGCTTTTGTATTTTCTTCCTCTTCTTTTTCCTTTTCCAGCTCTAAGAGATTTTTTTCTTATTGCAATAGAATACAAATCCTTTCCCAAAATTTTTTCTAATTTAGATAATAGTTCTTTGATTTTTATTATATTAATTTCAGAAATAATTATTGGAAAATTTTTTTCTATTTTATCTATTCTATTGTATTTTTTAATTATTCTTTTAGAATCTGCAGTTGCACTTAATGCAGAATTAAAAGCTATTTTTAATTCTTTTTTATTTATTTTTAAATTATTTATTCTAGAGATAACTTTTGGAGGATGAGCTCTTCTTCCCCCTACAGCAGAAGAGATTTCTGCACCAATCCAATTAATACGATTTCCTCTTTTGGAGATAATTTTTCTAGGAATTCTTGAAATTCCTTGTCCATAATGACTCTTCCAAACATGCCTTCTATGTCTAATGATTCCACTAGCAGAGTGCTGTTTTCCACCTACTAATGAAGGAGCATAAGATTGCTCTCTTTTTTTTGCTTCTAGAACTTTATTAACAATATCTTCTCTAATTTCAGAAGAAAATTCTTTAGGAAGAGAAATTTCTCTTAACTTTCTTCCATCTAAATTTAAAACATTTGCTTTCATTTGATTATCTCCAAAAATTCAAAATTTTTTTTAGATTGTTTTTTACTTTCTCTTAATGGAGCAGTTATTAGAAGTTGTCTTTTTGAAGGCCCTGAAACAGAACCAGAAACAATAACATAATTCGTATTTATTTTTCCATAGTTTTTAATATTTTGAAATTTATTCTCAGCTTTTCCAATATCTAAAATTTTATTGTTGTAAATAACTCTTGTGAACATTCCAAGTTGTCCTGCTTGAGGAGCTCTAAAAGTAACTCTTGCTGGATGCCAAGGCCCCAAACTTCCAGGCCTTCTTCTTCCTTTTTCTGATTTTGATGCTTTAAGAGTAATTCCAAATCTTTTTACTGGCCCTGAAAGCCCTTTTCCCTTTGTCAAGCCTCTTAAATCAATTAATTGCCCTTTTTCAAAAAAGTTTAGAATAGAAATCTCTTTTCCAATATTTTCTTTCACAAATTCTAATTTTTCATCTATTGTTCCAGTTAATCCAATCTCACTCAAATCTGGAGATTTTTTTATTCCTGTTTTTTTAGATTGAGAATAAACAATAATTCTTATATCATCACACTCTTTAAATTCCTCAAATTTCCTCTCAGAATTTTTAGGTAATTTTAATTTTCTTTTTAATTCCTTGTCTAAATTAGTTCCTAAAAACTCTTTTACAATTTTTCCATTTTTGTAAAATCTAACTGAGAATATTTTCATAGAAGGACATTCAAGAAGCGTCACTGGAATTACTATTTTTTTACTTTTAGTCATTGAATTAGGAGTTTCATCTTTAACTAGAGCAGAAGCCATTCCAGCTTTATAGCATATAAATCCTTTTATTAATTTTCCAGAATTAATTGCTTTCCAGCTTCCTTTTCTTGGTGATTTCCTTGTAGGCATTTATTAGTATAGCGGAAATTTTCATTTTAATTACCCTGGAATAAAATATCAAGAAAATATAGGTTTTTAAGGGTTTCGGGAGCCGAGAGTGTTAGGAATTAGGGAGTTATCATCATTTTCCCCTCTCCTGTTAAGTTTCGGGAGTTTTGTTGTTTAATTGCGTTTAATAGCATAGTTTCCCAAGCGTTTCCATTTAATCCTATTCCACATTTATCTGCTGGTGTTAAGCCCTCTCTTGCGTTTTTTCTTACAAAGTTATGAAATATCTAAATCCATCTTGATAACTTTGAACATCTGTAACTCCTCTCCTTACTTTGTGAAATTCTTTTTGTTGCGTGTGGTGACTCTCTATTGCATTATTATTTATTATTTTTCTCTTTCCTACTATTGAAGTAAATTTAACTTTTCTTTCATTTCCCCAATTTCTAAAAGTTTTTCTGCAACCATCTTGATAACCTTTGTAACCATCCACGATTATTTGAAAAGGTATTTTTCCATTTTGTTTATATGCTTCTGTAAAAACTTTTTGTGCGTCTTTTGATTTTCTACTTCTGCCTGAATTAATTGAAGCAAGTAAGAATTTAGTTTTATTATCTATAACATTCCAGACATAATCATAATTTTTGTTTGGTTGTTTTCTGTCTTTTCCTCGCTTTGTTAAAATTAGAGTTTCATCACAATTCCAAACTCCTTTAATATTTGGTTGAATTGTTTTAGAGTATTTTTCCATAATCTTTCCAAACTTTAAAACCCAATCTCTTATAGTTACGTGAGAAATCTTTAATCCATAAAAACTTTGGAATTGTGCAGATATATCTCTATAACTCAAACCTCTATAATAACAATCCATAGCAAGACAAACTAATTTCTCATTTCCTTTAATTTTTGGAATTGGGCTTAATACAAATCTCTTTTTACATTTCTTGCATTCATATCTTTGCTTAATCCCAAATTGTGTTTTTCTCTTTCCAGATTTTATTATGTTTTCTGAACTACAATTAGGGCATAAATTCTTTTTAATAGGATTAATAATAAATTCTATTTCTTGTTCTACTTGTGGTTTAAATTCATACTTTGCTTTAATCTTTTCAAATAAAAGAATTGCTTTGATGTGCTTACAAAAAAGTCCTTTCGCTCTACATCTTAATTCAAAATCTTTACAATTACAAGAATAACTATCAAAATGAGTAACTTGATATTTCTTGTTGCTATCAAATTGAGAAGGAACAAGATAAGTATTTTCATCAACTACAATAGGGTTGCCGATTTCCAGAATTGCTTTTGCTCTCTGTTCTCTTGTTTCAGATAAATTTTTAAGTTCTGTTTGTGTGTTCATTTTGTATTTGTTTTGCGACGAATACCTGCTCCTTTCGGGGAGCAGTTTATTTATTTCTTTATTATGATTGTGGCTTTTTTGCCTTTGTGTTTTTGAGGTAAGATTATGTGTGAGGCATTACCAAATGGTTTAACATCCCTTTCTATAACCTCATCGTCGGTGTTGAGTTCAATCTCAATTTTCTTCTTAGCCATAATATACATAGTATATACACCTTTATAAAGATTATGGTGATTAAGTATATACTTAGTATACACTATTCTTATAAATACTCATAGTCTTTATAAGACTATATTAACCTAAATAAGACTATGGTAAAAATAACCAAATCAGATAAACAATTTAGAATTACACTCCCAAAAGAAATTCTTGAATTAAAGAGATGGAATGAAAATACAGAGTTAATATTTGTTCCACTAATTAAAGAACCAAATGAGGAACTTAATGAGAAAACCCCTTTATTAATTAGAGAGGCAAGAGGTAAAAAATGAATGAACAGGAATTTCAAGCGTGGAGAAAGAAAGTAAAAATAGTTTATTATTCTAAGATTTATTTAGATGATTTAAAAAAACAAAAAAAGATTGGTAAGAAAAAGTATGATAAAATAAATCTAAAAATAAAAAAATTAAGAATAAAAACATTCCTTAACTCCCCCCATTTTGAAGGACGAGAGGAGTTAAAGAAAAAAGCAAGAAATTTATGCCTCAAAGATTATTGTTCTTCTATTTTCTCTACAATATAATTCTGCTTCCTTAAAAGAACAAACTCTACTTAACGAAGTTTCTTCGTCTGAGCCAACTTGAAATTGTCTTTCAAAATTCTTAAAATGTTCATCTGAAAAAACAAGGGCAGTAGAAGGCAATTCTGACTTTTCTTTGAAAGTCATATCACTTTTATCAAGAAAATAGTTTTTCTTTTTTCCCTTTCCACCACCATACATAAATCCTTGAAAAACAAAATCTGCTCCAAAAATTTGAGCTATTTCTATATATGATTTTTTTGTCCAAGTATTCATATTACGAGGCAACATAACAAAAGATTTACCTTCACTTGCTCTTATGTTCATTATCAAATCTTCCCACAAACCATTATCCCTATATGCTCCAGCAACGAGGATAATATTTAAAAT
Source organism: Candidatus Pacearchaeota archaeon (assembly GCA_017609755.1). Classification (GTDB taxonomy): domain Archaea; phylum Nanobdellota; class Nanobdellia; order Pacearchaeales; family GW2011-AR1; genus JAFCEV01. The sequence goes on along the minus strand of JAFCDI010000005.1, from coordinate 27,964 downwards.
TCCCTTCAAAAGAGCAATTTCAAGTTTTTTACGTGGTTCATTTGTTTCCATATCTAAAACTAAGAATTTTTCAGAATCTCCAACTACCTCTAAAAAAGCTTCAATTTCTTCAGAAAATCCAATTTCAGATTGGGTTAAATCACTCTCACATAAACAAACTCCATTAGAGCCATCATAGATACAGCATCTTAATGCTCTTTCTACTTTTTCAATATCCCTAACTTTTAGTTTTCTGGGAAATTGTATAACCCCAATTACCTTGCTATTAGGATATTTGTTCTTTATTTCTACCCAATCATTTTGAATTAATTCAATACTTTCTTCTGAAAAATCTCTTCTATCTTTTTTTACCAAAGCTTCTGGACAAAAGATATATTCAAAGTCAACTTCTTCTGAAAGATTTTCAAAATGAGGCAATTCAATACTGCTCATACTAATCTTAGTTTCAACTTCATATTCTACCATATTTTATCTCACCCCCTCTAAAAGCGTTTATACGCAAACTATTTAAATCAAAAAAACTATACACTTTTGTATAAAAAGTTGGTATATTTCTTGCAATAGTTCTTGGCTTATACTTGTTAGTATGAAAATCTTTTTCAAAATAATTTAATGCTTTTACATTCGCCATCTTTTTGGCACCTTCTTTACAAAAAACAGAAGAAGAACTATATTCTTTTTCTGCGATTACATATAATAGCCAATATTGAACCTTATTTAAATCTTTGTGACGCCAAAAAAAGAACTATAAAACTAAAAAAGAGGCAAAAGGGAGATTTAACCCATGTAAATTCGCAGATATAACAAGGAGAATGGTAAATGAAAACCATGTGTCTTGTTAAGTATGAAATAATCTTTTTTTGTTTTTGCCTCTAAATTAAAGAAAGAAATATACTTTAAAAATGTTTTTGAATTTTTGTTCAAAAATAACTCCAGACATTTGAAACCTAATTTAATTCTTAATACTTAGACAATTAAACATCTAACCAAAAATCTCCATTCATAAAATTATGAAAATAATTTTGGGGAGAAGTTTTTCTCCATCTAAGTTTTAAAACTCTCCTAAAAAATTTATTTTTTAAAACTCTTCTATACTTTATTTCTATATTAAAGGAGATTGAATTTTCTTTATTTTCTTTTAAGAAATCGTAAATCCCTTTTCCACAATTATCTTTTAGTTCTGTTAAATAAAAATGTCCAAATACTTTAGTTTTTGGTTGTAATATCCAATGTTTCTTATTTCCGTAAAATCCATCTTTTAACTCAAATCTTTTATTATTTATTTTAACCCATACTATTCCAAAAACTTCAACTTCTACCCTACTCATATTATCCATATTAAAACCAATATGTGATTTTTCTTTAAGCCCATTAAGATAAAAAGAAACCAAAGGATTATATTTTTCTTTTAATATTAAGTATGTAAGAAAAACATATCCAATTAAGGCAATAAAACTTAACCAATCAACCATCATAATAAAACACGCCTAAGCATTATTTTAAAGATTTATGTAATAAGCCACACCGCTTAACACCATAATCAAAGCCACGAAAACTTAACAGAACCAACATAGAAAACATTTTTAATCTATAAGATTCTTGTTTAAAAATGAGAAGTATTTCCAAAAATAAAGAAGAACCATTTATGATAGGAGTAAGGGAAACTGATAACCTTAAGAGTAGAGATATTATCCTTAATGAAAGGTCTCCTAAAGTATATGCAAGAATCATCTTCGGGAATATTAATCATAAAGGTCTATTTGGAAAAACTAAATTAGCTGGATATATTGAAATTTCCTTGTCTGACAAAATGATTGACGCAGAAAAATACCCTCTGCTCCATACTAGAGCAATCTTTAAGTTAAGCTATAACCTAGATAAGATAATTAGACATTTAAAAAAAGAGATAATTGGGATAGAGGTGGAGAATGAATCAAAAAATGGTATTAATATGCAAAAACCCTCAAAAGAAATGGGAGTATCTGAAGAAGAATTTAGAGAACTTTATAAAATAATAAAGATTTTAAAAAGTGATGATTCAGAAGATGAAAAAATGATTAGTTTGATAGAGGCAACAAGATATTATATAGAACTTGTAAAGAAAAAATCGGGAGTCTTTCTAGGCTTCAAAAGAATAAGCTTTTTCTATTTTTCTGTTGTCAATTTCACTCTTTCTAAGAATTTTTCCAACTCTTCTAGATTTCTCTCGAATTAAAACAAAATTTTTAGAATTCTCTAATTCTTCAGGTATTTGGATTTTTTCAATAAAAAAAGTATGATTTATTTTTGCGTTTTGAAAATCAGGACATTCAAAAATAAAATCTTTAGCAATTTCAGAGTCAGATGTTTTTAGAGAACAAAAATCTGCTTTTGGAGTTTCTTCTCCTTTACTTGAAGGCTTTCCTGATTTAGGGGCTTTTGGTTTTATTTTTAAAATATTTTCATTTACAGAGAAACTTAGCGCAAAGAAATTTTTTGGAAATTTTTCTAAAAGAGATATTATTTCATTTCCAGTCATTTCATCATCTATAAGATATCTTTTAACTCCTTGAAATTGTTTTATTTCTTTGAAATTTAATTCTTCTTTTAAATCAAGAGTAGAAACAATTGCTCCAGTAATTTTTGTTTTATTTTCTCCAAGTTTTTTTGCCATTAAAAAAACTAAATCATTTGCAAATTCTGGAGAAGTTTTAATAGAATATTTATTTCCAGTTTTTTTGGCTTCTATTATTGCTTTATGTCTAAATTCTCCTTTACTAAATTTCTGAAATTGTATGTGGACAAATTCATCAGTTTTTCCTTCAACCGCTTTTTTTATAAAATTCATATTTTATCGTCATCAATTTTACTTATAAACTTTATGCTTACAAACCTTTATAAATTTGAACTACTTATTTTTAATATTATGAGGTTAGACGAAGATTATGTTAAAAAAACAGGAACAATTGTAATACTAATTGTTCTAATGGTTCTTTCTTTTTTGATTGTAAAACCTCTTTTATTGTCAATAATTATGGGATTAATTTTAGCATTTCTTTTTTCACCAATATATGATTGGTTTAATAAACATACTAAATCAAAAAATCTATCTGCTTTAATAATTTGTATTCTGCTTTTAACACTAATTATTATTCCTCTCTGGTTTTTGACTCCAATGATAATAGACCAATCTATTAGAATATATTCTTCTGCACAACAAATTGATTTTATAACTCCTCTTAAGAATTTTTTTCCAGATTTTTTTGCTTCTGAACAATTTTCTTCAGAAATAGGTTCAACTCTTTATAGTTTTGTTAATAAAATAACTAGTTCATTAATGGAGTCCTTTTCTAAATTGATTCTAAATTTTCCAACAATACTTCTTCAATTACTAGTTGTCTTTTTTGTTTTGTTTTTTGTTTTGAGAGATAAAGAAAACTTAGTTAAATATATTCAAAGTTTATTGCCTTTTTCAAAAGATATAGAGAAAAAATTATTCAAATCTTCAAGAGATATGACTATCTCAGTTTTATATGGACAAGTTCTTATAGGAATTATTCAAGGTATTATCGCAGGTATTGGATTTTTTATTTTTAAAGTTCCAAATGCTCTTTTACTAACTATTTTTGCAGCTATAGCAGGAATTTTTCCAATTATAGGAACTGCTCTTGTTTGGGTGCCAGTAGCAATATATTTGATTTTAGCAGGAAATTCTCTTCCTGCATTGGGTGTAGCTATTTTTGGAATTATTTCTTCTTTAATGGAAAATATAATTAAACCAGCATTTGTATCAAAAAGAACAAATATGAATACTTCTCTGGTTTTAATTGGAATGATTGGAGGAATAATGCTTTTTGGATTGCTTGGACTTGTTTTAGGCCCTTTAATTTTAGCATATTTATTAATTATTCTTGAGCTTTATAGAAAAAAAGGTGAGCCTTCTGTATTTGTGCAAGAAAATTCCTGATAGTTAAGTATAAAAAGAAATTTTTCTAATTATTTTTAAAAAGAGGTAAAAAATGAAACTAAAAGCAAAATTTCTAAAATGGTCTGCTGGAGCTCCCACAGCAATGATAAATAAAAAAACAGCAGAAAAAATAGGAATTCATTCTAAAGAGAGAATTTCTATTAGAACATATAAAAAATATCCAAAAGAAATGTCTCTGATTGTAGATATTGTAGAAGGAATTGTTAGACCAGGAGAAATTGCTCTTTCTTTAGAAATAAAAAAGGAAATGAAATTAAGAAAAGGACAGCTTTTAGATGTAAATTTATCTACTGTTCCTCTCAGCACAATTTATATTAAGAAAAAATTAGATGGAAAAAGACTTTCTGAAAAACAAATAAAAGAAATTATAAGAGATATTGTAAATAATTCTCTTTCTCAAGCAGAATTATCTCTTTTTGTTTCTTCAATGTATATTAGAGGTATGAATCTAAAAGAAACAATTGCTCTTATTGAGGCTATTTTAGAATCTGGAAATCTTTTGAAACTAAGGAAAAAATTAATTGTTGATAAGCACTCTGTAGGAGGAGTTCCTGGAAATAGAACAACTCCAATTGTTGTTGCAATTTGTGCAGCAGCAGGATTAACAATTCCTAAAACATCTTCTCGTTCTATTACAAGTGCAGCAGGAACAGCTGATGTAATTGAGACAATAGCAAGAGTAGAATTTACAATGGAAGAATTAAAAAAAATAGTGCAAAAAACAAATGCATGCATGGTTTGGGGAGGAGCTCTTGGAATGGTTCCTGCAGATTCTAAGATTTTAGATACAGAAAAAATGTTAAAAATAGATCCTGAGTCACAATTACTCGCTTCAATAATGTCTAAAAAACTTGCTGCTGGAAGTGAATATATTTTAATAGACATTCCTTATGGAAAAAATGCAAAAGTTAGCAAGAAAAAAGCACTTGAATTAGAAAAAAAATTTAATAAATTAGGAAAATATTTTAAAAAAGAAATAAGAGTGGTAATAACTCCAGGAAACCAACCAATAGGAAAAGGAATTGGGCCAGCCTTAGAATTAATAGATATTATGCATATTTTAAATCGAGAAAAAGAAGCTCCAAAAGATTTAGAAAAGAAATCTGTTTTTCTTGCAGGACAGCTTTTAGAAATGACTGAAAAAGCAAAAAAAGGAAAAGGAGAGGAATTAGCTAAAGAAATTTTGCAATCAGGAAAAGCATTAAAAAAATTTAAACAAATTATAAAAGCTCAAGAAGGAGATTTAAATAAAATAAAATTAGCCAAATTCAAAAAAGATATTCTTTCTAAAAAATCAGGAAAAATAATCGAAATTCATAATAAGAAAATTACTTCAATTGCAAGAGCTTCTGGATGTCCAATAGACAAATTAGCAGGATTACGAATTTACAATAGTTTAGGAGATAGAGTAAAAAAAGGAGAGGTTCTAACAACTATTTATACAGAATCCAAATCAAGACTAAACTCAGCAGTTAATTTGTTTCATAGAATAAAACCAATTAGAATACGATAGTATAATCATATTTTTAAACTGTATTTTTTTACTAGATTTATGGGAAGTTTGGACTATAAAAGAAAGATTATTGATTACTTTAAAAAAAATTTAACAAAAGGATATCCTGTTGAATCTTTAAAAAGAGCTTTGATTGACCAGGGATATTCAAGAGCAATTATAGAAGTATCTTTAGACAAAGCAAATGAAGAACTAGCTAAAAAAGCACCTGTTCTAAAAGAAAAGCCTATAATTAAATATGAAATAATTGACGAGCAAAACAGACCAATACAAATAAAAAGGCCGTGGTGGAAAAGAATTTTTGGTTTAGCCTGAATTTTTTAAAATCTTTTGCTTTAGTAATCCTTAAAAATACAGAATTTTTAAATAGATTACAGAAATTAAAATTTCTGTCTCATTCAGAATTTGCATTCTGAAGATAATGTTATTGCTTTAGTAATCCTTAAAAATACAGAATTTTTAAATAGATTAAGCCTCCATCGCATAATGGTATTGCACTCGGCTTGAGACCGAGGCCCTTTGGGCATCCCCGTTCGATTCGGGGTGGGGGCGTTTAAGGATTAATAGAAATATTTTATCCTAGAGTTATAATGGAAAAAAAGAGGAAAATTTTTCTTGTATTTGCAATTATTTTTATTTTTTTAGTTTTATCTTATTTTTTTGTTTTCAAAAATTCTATTAGTAATCTTTTAAATTTTTCACCAGAAAAATTATCTTCTTTTTATTCTTCTAATCCTATTCTCACAATCATTGCCTATCTTTTAATTATGATTTTAGAGGTAGTGATTGCTCCTTTTCATCCTTTTTTATTTTATGTTGCAGGAGGAATTATTTTTGGTCCTTTTTTAGCAACAATTCTCGCAATTTTAGGAGGAATAATTGGAGGAATTATTGCATTTTATTTAGCAAAAAAATTAGGAAGAAAATGGGTTGAAAAAAAAGTTCCAAATTCTAAAAGAAAAAAGTTTGATAAATTTTCAGAGAAATATGGAGGATGGACTCTTTTTCTTTTGAGATTAAATCCTCTAACTTCTACAGACCTTTGGAATTATATCGCTGGAATTTCAAGAATTTCTTTTTGGAATTATTTAATTGGAACAACTTTAGGATTAATTCCTGCAACTTTTTTACAGATTTATCTTGGAGTTCCAATAAAAAACAGTCCTATTTTGTTTAATTTATTTATAATAACCTTAATTATTTATTTAATTGTAGCAGTTATTTTAATTTTCTTTTTAAATAAAAAGAAATAAAATACAATAGAACATATCTTTAGAAAATATACTTTATTAAATATATATTACAAAATATAGTTTATACTATAAGGATTAGGACTTGTCTTCTATAAAATTATTAATTAACCAAATAGAGAAGACAAGCCTTCTGCTGCAGCTTCTTTCTTTTCTTCTTTTGGCGCTTCTTTCTTTTCTTCAGCAGGTTTTTTAGAACTTCCTCCTGATGGAGCAGAAACTAAACTAACATTTTCTAGTTCTTTTTCTATATCTACTCCCTTTAGACTAGCAATTAAAGCTTTAATTTTTGTTTCATCAGCTTCTTGGCCAGTAGCTGCAACAACCTTTTTCACATTCTCTTCACTAACATCTTTTCCGAGTTTGTGCAACAAAAGTGCTGCGTATATGTATTCCATTTATATTTCCTCCCTCGATTTTATTTCGAGAGTTTGATTTTTAATATATTTTTCTAATCCTTTTTCTAAGCCATTATACACAATATGCAATCCTAGATTTTCTAAAATTCCAGCTTCTTCTAAGTATTTGTCTCTTTGATTTTGAAAGTATTTTGTTAGTTTTATTTCAACTTCCCTTAGAGAAGAACAATTCCAAATTATCTTTTCATTATTTTTTCCAGTTAAATAATATTCTCCAAATTCTTTTTTTTCTTTTTTATTAACAGATTTTAATAAATTTATTTCTCCAATCAGAGGAAAATCATATTTTTTTATTTCTTTTGACATTTTAATCAACCAAATAAACTTGCAAGTCCTTCACTAGCAGCTTCTTTTGGCTCCTCCTTTTTTTCTTCTTTAATTTCTTCTTTTTCTTCAGATTTCTCAGTTAGGATATGTTCTGGTTCTTCAGTTAATATTCTATTAATTTTATTTGCAAAACTATTTGCTTTTGCAAGAAGAATTCTAATTGTTTCTTGAGTTAAATATTCTCTTTGAACTGCAAAAGATAGAGCTTTGTTTGAAGCTATTTTTAATTCTTCTAAAGTGCCTTCTTTATCAATTTTTAATTCAGAATAAAATTTCTCTTCTTCACTATCAAAAGAACAAAGAGGAATAAATCCTATTGAAAAAGGTTTAATATCTAATTTACCCATAATATCTGCTGCACCTTTAGAAATTTTTTTCCCTTTTTCTGCAATTATTTTTGGCTCTTTAATACTAATTTTTCCTTTATCTATTTGTATTTGAATTCCTAAAGAACTTAATTCACTTATTGCGGGACCAGGAACTAAGTCAGTTGGACCTGCAGGAATTTCAATATCTTCAGGAGCTTCTTGTCCTGGTTTTGCTTTTGCAGGACTTTTATTACTTAATAATTCGCCAGCTAATTCAAAAGAATCTAAATTAGAAAACAAAATAGCAACACTATCATCAATTTTTTCTCTTAAACCCTCTATTTCTTTTTTTGAAGAATCTAGAGCTCTTAAAATTAAACTTTTTTTTGGAACTTTAACAATTGCTTTTTCTCTAAGTTTTTTACTAATTTCTTGAAATTGTGAAGCAGGAAGATTTTTTATTGAAGCAATTAAAAGAGTTTTTTTATTATCTATTAAATTCTTTAAATCTTCTACTATTTTAAGATTTCTTGAATTTGGTTCTTTATTGAAATTTTCTTTTTTTTCAGAGCTCATCTTATTTTTAATTTTTGAGGTTTAGTCATTGTAAATTTTATCTCAATATTTTTTATATTCTCCTTATTTTTTGGAAATTCTTTTAGAAGAGCATTATAAATAGTCATAATGTTTTCAATTAATTCTTTATCTTCCATGCTTTGTTTTCCAGCAGGAACTTTTATACTTGCTTCCTTTATTTTTATTTTTAGAACATTATTGATTTTGTTTTTTATTTCACTAATTTCTTTTTCATTTGCATTAGCTAAAATTCCCATTTGAGGTGAAGGCATTTTTCCAGCAGGCCCTAGAAATCTACCAAAAGTTGTAGCAATTTTAGGCATTAAAACTGCTGAAGCAATAAAAAAATCATAACTATCCACTAAATTTTTTAATTTCTTTTTATCAGAATACTTTTTAAATTCTTCAGGAGTAATGGTGTCTATATTTGGATTTTTAACTTCTAAAAATCCTGCAATTTTTTTATCTTTTATTTTGTGTGGAAGAGTTATTAAAAAATTTAATTGATTTTTTTTAACATCAAATTTTTGCAAATTAACAATTAAATCCAGTGTTTGATCAAATTTTCTTTCTTTTTCTTTTCTTAATTCTTCTAAAGCTTTTTTTAATTGTTCTTTAATTTCCATATTTTATAACCTCCCAAATTCTGCGTTAAAAGCATAGAAAATATCTTTTAACGATATGGTTCAATCGGTTAATTTTCTGAGATAATCGAGCTTTATAAAGGTTTCTTAAATTATTTTTCAATAACAATATTTTCGTAATTAGCTCCTTTTTCTTTTAGAATATTACCTATTTCTTTGACAAATTCTAAAGGCCCACAAACATAAAAATTTGTATTAAAATCTTTTACATTTTTTCTATAAATTCTTTGTTTATTCTTCCATCTTCATAATTCTTAGATTCTTTTTTCTCTCTTGTTAAAGTAAAAATGAAATTTTCTTTAGGAAAAATATTTTTTAGTTCTTTTTCTAAAATAATATCTGCTTCTGTTTTATTAGAAAAAATAAGTTTATTTTCTTTGATTTTTCTCTCTTCTTGTAATTTTCTAAAAATTGCAATAAAAGGAGTTATTCCTGCTCCTCCTGCAATAAAAATTCCCTCGCCTTTATATTCAATTGTTCCAAAAACTTCTTTTATTTTTAATTTTTCTCCTGCTTGTAACTCATGAATTTTCTTTGTAACTCCATTATGTTCAGGATATTTTTTGATTATAAATTCAATAATTTCGTCTGTATTAAGATTTGTAAATGTAAAAGGCCTCCATTATTCTTCAAATCCCTCTTTAATTAAAGCAATTTCAGTAGCTTGTCCAGGAGAGAAACTTAAATTTTTAGGTTTTTCAAATAAAAAGCTTTTAGTATCATGTGTAACAAATTCTTTTCTTAAAAGTTTAATTTCTTGTTCTTCCATATTTTTCTAAATCAGAGGGCCTTTATAAATCAATTCTCATTATATAAATACTTAAAAATAATAAGAATTATTTTTTATTATGGACGATTTAGTAAAAGAATATAAAATCCCTTTTTTAGGAAAAGTTCAATTTATAGTAGCAACAGGATATGAAAAATCATTTAATGGAACTTATTATGCAAAAAGTGAATCACTAGGAAGTTTTTGTAAACATTGCGATTCTATTAAAGAATTAAAAGAAAAAGCAACCAGAGAAATAAAAAATTACTTGGATATTCATAAAAGAAATTCAGAAAGAACTATTAAATATGAAAAAGAAAGAATAAATAAATTAGAAAATTGCTTATTAGAATTAAAATTTGAAAATTGGATTGAAAAATATCAAACAAATAATGAATCGCAATTAGGAAAAAAATAAATAAAATGGAACTTATAGCTTTATTATCAACTGGAAAAGGAACATGGGGGCAAGTTTCAGGATTAATGACTCATGGAGAATGGGAAAAGATAATTCTTCTTGGAAGTGATTTTGCAAAGGATTTTAAACATAATAAAGATTTTGAATTTATTAAAGTTGATTTAGATAAAAAATTAAAAGAACTAAAAGAAGATTTTTCTCAAAAACTTAAGGGCAAAATTAATGGAACAGAAGTAGCTTTAACTATTGCTTCTGGAGATGGAAAAGAACACATGGCTTTGATTTCTGCATTAATTAATCTTCCAGTAGGAATTCGTTTTGCAGCTTTAACAAAAGACGGAGTTATTGATTTGTAAAAGATCTCATAAAAAAATCAATAGCAAGATATAGATAAAAAAGAATTTGTAATTATTTTTCAGTAACTACAATAAAAAGAGTTATAAACTATTTTTATAAAATTAATCTATGATAGACTTATCTAAAATAAAAGCAAATGCAAAATCTATTTCAGAAAAAGGTTTAGACGCAAAGATTTTAGCAGAAGCTAAAAAATATTTAATAGAGCTCAAAAAAAAGCAGATTTGGTTTCTAAGGAATACACTCATATAACTCCAAAAACAATTGCTCATTATCTGCAATTATTTGATGGAACGCTTAAAGGATTAAAAACTCTTGATTTAGGATGTGGAATGTATAGATATTCTCCAGTTCTTCCTTTTGCATTTAAGGAATTAGGAGCAGAGATTTATGCAACAGACATTGTTAGAAATGGAGATAAATTAGATGAAGCAGGAATTAATTATATGAAAATAAATCTTAATTCACTTTTACTTCCTAGGATGCAAAATTATTTTAAAGAGAATTATGGATATTTCTTTGAAGGAAAAGATATCATAGTTGCAAGATCTTTTTTAGATGGAGGTTTTTACGAAGACAATGATAAATTTTCAATGACTGGGAGAACAGAAGAAGAGTTTGGAAGATTCAAAGGATTTTTTGATTTTGCAAGAAATTCTAATCAAAAATCTTTTTTCTTTTTGAATAATTAAATCTCACTTTTTTTAATTTTCATATCTGCTTTATTTTTTCCTAAAACATAAGCACGGCTTCTTTCATGTTTGTCTAATAATTTTAATTCTGTTTCTCTAGTGAGAATGTCTACTGCTTTTTGCATTTCTTTATTATCTGGCATTTTCTCATATCCTAATCTTTCTCTAGCAAAACCAACACTCATGTATCCTTTAACATGAACAAATTTTGGATTTGCTTTTTTAATTAGCTCTGCAAATTCTTTTAGATATTTTTCTTCCATATTAAATCCTTTAACTAAATTCATTCTAAAAACAGTTCGACAATTTAACTCAGACAATATTTCTAAAGTTTCATTTAGTTTTTTCCAAGCATTTTTTATGGAACTTTTATGAAAAGGAAGATATTGTTCTTGATTAGATGTATTGACAGTTACAGTTAATTGAGTTGGCAATTGATTTTTTTCTGCAAGTTCTTTTATTTTTTCAGGATATAAACCATTTGTAACTAAAAAGCTTGTTTTTCTCCTACTACGTATTTCCTGTATAAGCTCTCCTATTTTTGCATAAAGAGTTGATTCTCCTGAAAGAGATATTGAAAAATGATTTGGTTCTTGTGCCTCTTTCCATTTTTCCATATTGACTTTACTGGATGTTTTGAATTTTGTTTTTGGAAGAATTTTAAAACCCTCTAATAATTTTCTCTGAGCTTCAATGCATCCATCTACTATTTCTTTTGGAGAATTTAATTTGCCTTCCATTTTCTCTCCAATAGTGTATTCAGTTGCTCTCCAACAATGTTCACATCTATTTGGACACCACATAACAGCAGGAGTCATTTGACAGCATCTATGAGCCTTAATACCATAAAATTGTTCTTTAAAACAAACTCCTTCATCTCTTAGAGAATTTTTTGTCCAGCGACATATTTGAATTGCAGAGTGATTTCCAACTATTCTATAATGTTGTTTTTTCAAAACTTTTTTTATTTTTTCTGGAATCATAAAATTTTAAATTTAAACTATTTTATAAGCCTTTAGAAAAAACTTCTTACCCAGAGAAGCATTAAAAGCACTAATAAAAATAAAAAGAATCTTGTTAGAAATTTGAAACTTTTTTCTGCTTTACTTTTGCTTTTTGTAATCGCAAGTATTGTTAAATAAAAGAATCTTCCTCCATCAAAAATTCCAACAGGAAGCATATTAATTAAAGCTACACTAAAACTAATTAAAACAAGCCACCACAATAAATTATATATGAAAAGGGCAGCATTAAATTTAGATTCATAATAAGTATTTGAAGATTTAAAAGAAGAAATCATGTCTTTTATCTTTCCTATTAATCCTGATTTTTCTGCATTTAAAAATCCAACTCCAAGATAAGGAGATTCTTTTTGATTTGGATTCTCATCTAATTCAATTATATATTTTTGATTTTCTTCTTCAAAAACTGTTGTTATATTTATTTTCTGGCCTGGAGAATATTTTGAAAGCTCAGTTTGAAATCCTTCTAAACTAGTTATTTTTATTCCATTAATTTCAGTTATTGCCCCTTTTAATCCAGCATTTATTGCAGGAGAATCATAATATAAGAAAGTATAGTTGTATATTTCTTCTTGCTGATTTAAGAATTCTTTAGTAGAAACATAATTGCGTCCATTAGCTTCTATTTTATTTAATCCTTCTTCATTTATTAATTCAGATACTTTTGAATAAGTTGCATTAGCAATAGAAATGCCATTAACACTTGATATTGTGGAAATTTCAACAAGGTCATAGGCATAATCATCAAAAATAACTCCTGCTGGAGCAAATGAAAGTGAAAAGAAAAGAAAAAGTATTATAAAAAAAAGAAGTGCAGTTATAATATTTGCAAAAGTTCCTGCAGAGAGCACAGACATTTGAGAAAAGATGCTTTTTTTCTGCATGTTTTTTTCATCAAGCTCTACAAAGGCAGCTAAAAAAACTGGAAGAAAAAAAGGAAAAAATCCAAATCCTGTTTTCTTTATTTTAACTTTGTTTAGAGCAGCAAAAATTCCATGAGCAAATTCATGAGGAATTGCAATAATTGCAATTATTATAATCCAATATGTAAAATAAAAAGCAGGAAGAAAATCTAAACTAAATACTTGAGGAAGATAAGGAATTAAAGGCATTATTGGAGGAACTTTTATTGCTCTTACTATATGAGGATATGAAACATAAAGATAAATTATTTTTCCAACAAGATAAATCATTCCTGTCATAAGCAGATATCCTGTAGCTATTGACACATAACTTAGAATTTTTAGAGTTTTCCTGTACTTTTTTCCAAATTTATTAATTAATTTAATTCCCCAATTTGTTCGATACAAAAGTAGAAATCCCTCTTTTTTTATTTGAGTTCTTTTTTTATAAAGAAATACTGCTAAAAATATTAAAAAAATACCCAACAAAATTAAATCATAAATAGCCAAGTTCATTTTATTCCTCTTTTAATCTTTTTAGATACAAAAAGATTTATTTTTTCTTTAAAGGACGAAATGCGCTTTTTCCGCATTTTCTACATTTAACTTTTCCTTTTAGAATTTTTTGAGGATCTGCTCTAATTCTTGCATGACAATTTTTACATATAAATATGTTTTTGAATATTCTATTTTGAGCTTCTTTTATTTTAGCCATTTTTTACAGTTTTCTTTTAACTATTTTTTCACCTTCAACATCCCAATATTCTACATTTGAATTCTCTTCAAGTTCATTTCTTATTTCTTCAGAACAAGGAACTTCTAAAGTTTCAAAACTTTCTAAATCCATTATACTAACCTTGTTTCCTGCAATTGATAAAACCTGTCCTTTTCTTTTATCTACTTTTGGAACTTCGAGTCTTTCGTGTCCAGGAACTACAAAAACCTTTTTTTGTCCAGTGATTATTCCAACTGTTTCTATTCTACATTTTGCATGTCCGTGTTTTCCGGTTTTACTAATGTCAATACTCTTAACAGTGCAAGGCATATCATCAACAATAATATTTGTTCCTACTTTTGCTTCTGTGGCATTAATTATTTTTAAAACCATAATACATTCAAAAAAAATAGATTTATAAACATTTTTAATTAGAGAAATAAATGGCACTTCAAAAAAATGATTTTATTGAGATAGAATTTACAGCAAAAACAAGCAATGGAGAAATTTTTGATTCAAATAAAAAAGAAGATTTAAGAGAAGAAGAATTAAAAACAGAATTCAAACCTTTTATATTTTCTCTTGGACATCACATGTTTTTAGATTCAATTGATGATTTTCTAATTGGAAAAGAAATTGGAGAGTACTCTATTGAATTGCCTCCTGAAAAAGCATTTGGTAAAAGAGACGCAAATCTAATTCAAATGATGCCTCTTAAGATATTCTTAGAACAAAAAGTAAATCCTATTCCTGGAGCAAGATTTAATTTTGATGGAAGAATTGGAAAAATACTTACTGTTACAGGAGGAAGAATAATGGTTGACTTTAATCATCCAATTGCAGGAAAGAATGTGGAATATAAAATAAAAATCCTTAGAAAAATTGAGGATTTAAATGAAAAAGTAAAAGCTTTGATTGATTTTCTTTTTCAAAAAGAAATGAAATTTGAAATAAAGAATAAAAAGTTAATTTTAGAAACTGAAAAAGAGAAAGTGAAATTTATGGAAATGTTTAAAGATAAATTTAAAGAAATCTTGAATTTGGATTTAGAGGTTAAGGGAATTGAAGAGAAGAAGAATTAAATTCTTTTCATATCTTTTATTCTTTTTATTGTGCCCATCTTTTCATAAATAAAATGTTTTAGAGTTTGCCTTGTAGGAACAAATTCTATTTCTAGATTTTCAGAAATCTTTCCTTTTTCTTTAGCTTTGTTAATTATTTTTTCAAATCTTTTTAAATGCAGAGGATAAGAAAATAGAATATATTTGCCTTCAGTTCCTTTTGGAAAAGTGTATAAAATGTTTTCTATAGAGTTCACAGATTTTATGTCAATTCCAAAAGTTCCTTTAGTATTATTTATCATAAAATCATAAAGTTTTTCGTGAAAATCAAGTTCTTTGTTCTCTTCATTCTCTTCGTATCCAAGAGCAATATTGGTGTCAGGACCTAATCCAGAAACAATATATGGAATGTTCGAGCTATTTTCAGTATTATATTTAATTGCAGCTTTGGCTCTTTCTATATCGTCTTTCTCATTTCCAGAGGGAATTATTAAACCTTTTATTTTTTCATCTAGAGGCATTCTTTTTATATTTTGAACACCTTATTTAAATCTTTTCATAAAATAGGCTTTGTTTAATAAGTAGTGGCTGTTTAAAAATTTTTAAATATTATAAAATACTTTCTTTTAAAATGTTTCTCGCTTTATTTAAACTAATATTATATTTTTCTTTAAAAGTTGTAGCATCTTTAATATCTTCTTTTACCTTTTCAATTATCTTCTTTTTTAATTCATCTTTTGGCATCGGAATTAAAATCATTTCTTTAAAGTTTTCTGGAGTTATTGAAGGTTGTAAACTACCAGATTGTTTATAAAAAAATTGTCTTTTGACTAAATTACTTTTCATAATAGCCCATAAAATAAAAGATGCTTCCAAAAAATCACAATAATTCTTATAAAGCAATTTGAACTAATTAAATTATGGATGATATTTATTCTTCAGGAAATAGAGAGATTTCTTCAGATAGAAACTCAGATTTATCTCCTGAATTAAGAGAAATAGATCAAGAATTAGCAGAGTTATTAAAAAAGCAAACTGCAAAAATTAAAGTTATTGGAATTGGAGGAGGTGGAGGAAACTCCTTGAGTAGAATGAGAGAAATTGGAATTAAAGGGGGAGAGTTAATTGCTATTAATACAGATGCTCAAGATTTATTATATACTAGTGCAGATCAGAAAATTTTAATTGGAAGAGAATTAACTCAAGGGCTTGGTGCAGGAAGTAATCCTAAAGTAGGAGCAGAAGCAGCAAAAGAATCAGAATCAGAAATAAAAAAGAAACTTTCAGGAAGCGATATGATATTCATAACTTGTGGTTTAGGGGGTGGAACAGGTACTGGTGCAGCTCCAATTGTTTCGGGTTTGGCAAAAAAACAAGGAGCATTAACAATAGGAGTTGTAACTTTACCTTTTACAATTGAAGGTAGAAAAAGATTAGAGAATGCATCAGATGGTTTAGAAAGATTAGAGGCAGTTGTTGACACTTTAATTGTAATTCCAAATGATAAATTATTAGAATTGGCACCTGAATTACCTCTTCATACAGCATTTAAAATAGCAGATGAAATATTAACAAATGCAGTTAAGGGAATAACAGAACTTGTGACAACTAATGGACTAGTTAATTTGGATTTTGCAGATGTAAAGGCAGTTATGCTTGATGCAGGAGTTTCTTTAATTGGAATGGGAGAATCAGATAGTGCTCAGAGAGCAATTGAGGCAGTTGAAAAAGCAATACAAAATCCTCTTTTAGATGTAGATATTTCAGATGCAACAGGAGCACTAGTAAATGTTATTGGAGGCCCGGACATGAGTCTTGACGAATATAAATTAATAATTGAAGCAGTTGGAGAAAAATTAGACGCAAATGCAAAATTAATTGGAGGAGCTCAAATATCAGATGATATGGAAAAAGCAATTAGAGTTTTATTAATAGTTACAGGTGTTAAAAGCGCACAAATTCTTGGACAAAAAGAATCTATAGAATCAATAAAGCATGGTGAAATTGAGGATGAACTAGGAATAGAATTCTTTGAATAAAAATGGATTTAGAAATAAAAAGACAGATAATAGGAGATTATAAAGAAGCTTTTAATTCCATAAATAAAATAGGTTCTAGAAAAAGAATTAATGGACTTGTTTTAAAACCTCATCAATATTTGTCTCCGAGCACTCTTTTTATTGAGCGAAATTTAAAAGATGATTCAGGAGAATTTTTCCACTATAATGATATTTGTGAAACTTTAGAAAGATTATTAGCAGGAGAAGAAGTAGAGTATAATGGAAGATTCAGAGATGCTTTAGAGAATATTAAGAATCTTATGAAGAATCCTTACTCTGAATAAAACTTAAAAACCCTAAATAATTCTTTTCAATATGGCAATATTAACAAAAACAAAATCTTTTTTAATTAAGTGTAAACGTGTTTGGCATACTTTGAAAAAGCCAAGCAAACAAGAGTTTGAACAAATTACAAAGGTTTCTGCAATTGGAATTGGAATTTTAGGACTTTTGGGATTTTTAATTTCTCTGATTTTGAATATCTTTGAATAATAAGTTTTATAAACTCAATATATCATTTATTTATATCTATTTCTTAGTAGATTGAGAAATAGACGGAGCTAAAAACAAATGATATTTATCATTAAAGTAACAACAAACAAAGAAGAGAGAGCAGTTGATATGATCTCTGATAGAGCTGAAAAAAAGAATCTTAATGTATATTCTGTTTCACTTCCACAAGGATTAAGAGGATATATTCTTTTAGAAGCAGAAGATAGAGATTCAGCAGAAGAAGCTGTTTTTAATTTACCTTATGTTAAAGGAATTATTGGAAAAACAATAGGATATGAAGAAATAAAAAATATGGTAGAACCTTCTATAACTTCTGTAACTATTAAAGATGGAGATTTAGTGGAAATTTTATCAGAACCTTTTAAAAAAGAAAAAGCAAAAGTTTTAAGAATAGATAAGCAAAAAGGAGAAGTAGTTGTAAGTTTGTTAGGAGCAGTTGTTCCACTGCCAGTAACAATTAAATTAGATAATGTAAAAGTAATAAGAAGAGAAGAAGGAGAAGAAGAATTATGATAATCAAAATTTTAGCAGAAGGTGGAAAAATGAAACCTGGTCCAGCTCTTAGTCAAAAACTAGGGCCTCTTGGAATGAATATGGGAGACATAATCTCAAAAGTTAATGAGGCTACACAAGAAATGAAAGGCTTAAAAGTTCCAGTAGAGATTAATATAAATCCTGAAACAAAAGATTTTTCAGTACAAGTTTTCTCACCTCCTGTATCAGAATTATTAAAAAAAGAATTAGGAATTGAAAAGGGTTCAGGAGAGCAAAGTAAAATTCAAGTTGCAAATGCTTCAATAGAACAAATAATTTCTGTGTCTAAAACAAAGTTCCAAAATCTTTTAGCGAGAAATTTAAAAGAAGCAGTAAAATCTGTTGCAGGAACTTGTGTAAGTTTAGGAATATTAATTGAAAGTAAATCTCCTCAAGAAATAATTCAAGAAATTAATCAAGGAAAATACGACAAAGAGATTTCAGAAGAAAAAATAGAGACTTCTGAAGAGAAAAAAGCAGAATTAAAAGAATATTTTGATAATATTCATCAAGAACAGGAAAAGAAAATAAAACAAGAAAAAGCAGCAAAAGAAGCTGAAGAAGAAAAAGCTGCTCCAAAAGAAGAAAAAGATGCTTCCAAAGAAGAAAAGAAATAGTTTTATAAATTCCTAGAGCCCTTAGTTTTTAGGGGGCTGTGGGCCAGCTTGGTTAAGCTACGAGGTTTGGGACTTCGTGACCCAGGTTCAAATCCTGGCAGCCCCATTCAAAATAATCTTAGAAAATAAATTAAAACAAAATGGCAACTAAAACAAGACAACGAAAATCAAGAAATTTTCGAGCCTTTGTTTTTTAAAATAAAATGGCATCAAAAACAAAGAAATCAAAATCATCTGGACGTTTTGGTCCAAGATATGGAAAAAGAGTTAGGGCAAAATTAGTTAAAGTAGAATCTCGACAAAGAGTAAAGCAAAAATGTCCTTTTTGTGGAAAATTAGGAGCAAAAAGATTATCAAAAGGAATTTGGCAATGTTCAAAATGTAATAAAAAGTTTGCA
This sequence comes from Candidatus Pacearchaeota archaeon, assembly GCA_017609755.1. Lineage (GTDB taxonomy): Archaea > Nanobdellota > Nanobdellia > Pacearchaeales > GW2011-AR1 > JAFCEV01. Next base: position 8,902 of record JAFCDI010000005.1, on the reverse strand, counting down.
GGAGGAACATATCATCTATCATAATGGCAACCTACAAATGTTTTAAATGTGGAAAAAAAGTTACAAACACAAATCTAGATAAGAGATTTGTATGTCCTTTTTGTGGAAGCAAGATTTTTTACAAACCAAGAACAAAAGTAAAAAAAGTAAAAACCGATTAAAATGGAAAATAATCAAAAAATTCAAGAAATGCAATTTTTAGAGCAAAATTTTCAAAATCTTCTGTTTCAAAAACAAGCTTTTCAAATGGAATTATCTGAAACTAATTCTGCATTAAAAGAAGTAGAAAAATCAGGAGATGAAATTTTTAAAATAGTTGGACAGTTAATGATAAAAGCAGACAAATCTGAAACAAAAAAAGAATTAGAAAACAAGAAAAAACTTCTAAATTTAAGAGTGAATGCAATTGAAAAGCAAGAAAAATCTCTAAGAGAAAAATTAGAAAAACTTAGAGAAGAAATATCAAAACCAGAGAAAAAATAAATTATTGCAAAAAACTTACGAAATCTTTATAAATCTCATCCAGTTAAATTTGATATGGTCTTTAAAAAAATCAAAAAAGCTTTCTCAACTTCTGGAGAAGAAGATTCAATAAATCAAGATTATTTAGAAATTGATTTAGAACAAGAAGAAAAAGAAAACAAAGTTAAAGTTAGACTTTTTACATTAAAACAATACGAAGATGTTACATCTGTTCTTAATTCTTTAAGAGAGGGTTATACTATTGCAATTATAGATATAAAACTTTTAAGACAAAAAGATCCAATCGAATTAAAAAGAGCAGTTTCAAAGATAAAGAAAACAACAGATGCTCTTGAAGGACATATTGCTGGTTTTGGAGAGAACACTGTTATTGTGACTCCTTCTTTTGCAACAATTGAAAAAGAACCTGAAAAAGTTTCTAAAGAAGAGAGAAGATTTGAAGAATACTAATTTTAAAAGTGGTGCAATTAAGAAGATATATTGGTAAAGAAGTCTATATGAATTTAGACGGAAGAGGAGCTATTTCTGGAAAAATTGAGAAAAGAAAAGGAAAATATTATGCAAAAATTAATTCTAATGATAAGCTTATTCCTATTTCCTCTAATGGAAAAAATAGAGTTGCTTTTAAAGATGGAGTTTTAGAAAGAAAAATTCGAGATAAACCAAAAATTTAAAATCTTTATATTTTTCAGTTTTTAATGGAAATCATGTTTATACCTGCTTATTCAAGAGCAAAAATAAATAGAGAAAAAATAAAGAAGCTTTCTTTAAAACTTCCAAAAAATTTAGTTATTACTTATTCTATTCAATATAAAAAAATTGCTTTTGAAATAAAGAAAATATTAAAAGAAAAAAACATTCTTCAGATAATTCAAATTTTAGGATGTAGTTCTCCTAAATTTACAAAAAACACTCAAGCAGTATTATTAATAGGCTCTGGAAGATTTCATGCAACTGCTTTAGCTTATGAAACAAATCTTCCTATTTATATATTAGAGAAAGACAATCTAATAAAAATATCAGAAAAAGAAGTAGAAAACTATAAAAGAAAAAATAAAACAGCATACTTGAAATTTTTAAATGCAGATAAAGTAGGAATTTTAATTTCAACAAAACCTGGACAGCAGAATCTTTTTCGAGCTTTGAAATTAAAAAAGAAATTAAAAAAGAAATCTTATTTGTTTATTAGCAACTCTATTAATATTAAGGAATTTGAAAACTTTGGATTGAATTCTTGGATAAATACAGCCTGTCCAAGATTAGATATGGATTCTTCAGTTATTAATATAAACAAAATAAAGATTTAGGTTTTTTTCGCGGAAACCGCTTGAGTTGTTTTCACACTTTTGCAATAGAAAACACTACTTTTAATGCAACAATAATTGTTGCAGGCACAAACAAAGCTAAAAGTGCTCCAAAAGTTGAAGAAACAGCATCTCCAATTCCAATTCCAATTAATGAGCCAGTCACACTTTCCATTCCAAATCTACTAACAACTACCAATACTGTTCCAGCAATCATAAATGTTTGAGAATCTTTACTAGTAACATTCATAGAACCAACTATTAATCCAAGTAAAACTAAAACACCATAAATCTGAGCACTAAATCTTGTTAATTCTGGAATAGGAATTAAAGTAGTTCCTAATCCAATGACAATTGCTAAAATAACTCCTATTAAAAAAGCCCATGCACCAATTGAATTCTCTCTAGATTTCATTGCCATTTTAGACATTCTATTAAGTTTCCGAGGATATTTAAATTTTTTGAAAAGCTTTGCTTTGAGAATATATTTTCTATTATAGAAAAGTTTATAAATAAATGTAACTCTCAAATGATTACAAAATGAAATCAAAAATATTCAGTTTAATGGTTTTAAGTGCTTTGGCATTAGTATTTTTAATTGGATTTACTAGTGCTGCAGTTGATTTTATACCTAATGCATTTACACCAACAATTGAACAAGGAAATTCTGCAATTCTTTCATTTAAAATTTCAGAAAATGGCTATGAAGACCTTACAGGAATAACATTTAATACACCTATTACATTTACTTCTGGAATTTATAGCTTTGATTCTGCTACTTCAGTTTCAGGAGCAATCACTACTTTAACTCAAAATACAACAAGTTCTGATATGGCTATTACAATAAATGTTCCAATTCAACAACAACCAGGCGTTTATACAGGAATTTTAAGTCTAACTGACTTAACTTATTCTCATGATATTGACGATTTACCTATTACTCTTACAGTAACTGAAAAATCAAGACCAACAGAAATCACAGAATGTCTAGGAATAGGAGATTCTGGAAATTTAATGGATTTAGAAATTGAAGACATTTCTATTGTTAGTGGATTTGGAGAAGAAGATAATGAATGGGTTCCTTTAGATACTATTGAAGTTGAAATTAGAGTTGAAAATAATGACAGAGATTTTGATTTAGAAGATATTGAAATTAGCTGGGGACTTTACAACACAAACACTCAAGAATGGATAATTGATGACGAAGAGAGTGATTTTGACTTAAAAGATGGAGAAGAAGAAACTATTTTAATTGAATTTAAATTAGATGATCCAGAAGAATTTGAAAATAGCGATGATTATGTATTTTATGTTTGGGCTAATGCAATTGGAGAAGAATTAGACAATCCTGTTTGTCAAAGTGTTTATGAAAATATTGATGTAATAATTGAGAAGGATTTTTTAATTTTAGATGATTTTGAAATTGAAGGAATTTCAGTAGAAGATGAATTTTATTATGATTTATTGTCTTGCGAAGGAACATACCAACTTACAGCAGATATTTGGAATATTGGAGATTCTGATCAAGAAGATATTGAGGTTAGAATATATAATGCTGACTTTGGAATTGATGAAGTTTTAGATATTGGAGATATAGATGCTTTTGATTATGAATCAATAAGTTTTGAATTTTCAATTCCAAAAGGAAGTGAAGAAGAAATCTGGCATGCTTTAGAGTTCACAATTAAAGAGGACGGAGACATCTTTGAAAATGATTATGTTGAAGAAGACGCTGAATTTCAGGTTTTATTTAAATTAGAAAACTGTGCTTTTCCACAAGCTTTTGTTGGAGCTGCTTTAGATTCAGAAGCTAAGGCTGGAAGAGAAATGGTTGTTAGAACAACAATAACAAACACAGGAGCAGAAACAACTAATTACTTAGTTAATGCATTTGGATATTCTGAATGGGCATCTTCAATTAATATTGAACCAAGAACAATAACTTTAGAACCAGGACAATCTAGAGATGTTTTAATAACTTTAGATGTAGATAGGGATGTTTCAGGAGAGAGATTATTTAATATTGAAGTGCTTTCAGAAGGAGAGCTTGTAATGGCTCAACCTCTTTCAGTAAATATTGAAAAAGCATTGCTTGGAGATATCTTTCAAGATAACACTTTAATCACAGCTTTAATAATTGGAATTGCAGTTATTTTAATAGTGATTATAATTATTCTTGCAGTAAGACTTGCTAGAAAATAAAATGCATTGTTTAGAAGATAAAGAATTAGAAGAATTAATTGAGGTTTCTATAAATTTATCAAAAAGTTTAGATAATGTAGCAAAATATGAAGTAGATTCTAGAATTTTGCAATGGCAAGAAAAATATGAAGTTAAAAAATATCAGAACAAAGCAAAGAAATTTCTTACAATTCCAAGTATAAAAAAAATGTATGGAGAAATAAATAAAATCTATAAAGATAATTTTCTATAAAGTTATTATATATTTTAAATGAAAAAAAGTAATTTAATTCTGAGTTTAGCATTTTTAACAACTCCTCTTTTTTGTCAGGAGAATTCATCTAATTTAGAATTTAGAAATTTACAAGAAAATCTAAATCCAATTTCTATAAAAGTTAAGTTTGATTATGATTTAAATGGAGACTCTCTTACAGATTTATCAACAATTTCTGCTTTTAAAAAAGATTCTCTAGGAGAATTAGTAATGCCAAAAGCACCAACTTATTATCTTTTTTATAAACAAGAAAAAGGAATTAATAAAATAGTAGAGATTCTGTATGATAAAAAGAGTGATGGAATTAATGCAAATGAAGAAATTCTTTATTCTGAACCAAAAAAGAAAAAAACAAAATCAACAGATATTATACTCTGAGCTTTTTCTTAATTTTTTTATATAATTTTTCCCAAAATTTGTTTTTATCCTCTTTTCTAATAATTAAATAACCTATTAAATATCCAATAGCTGCTCCTGCTAATACATCACTTAAAAAATGCACTCCTAAATATATTCTTGATATTGCAATTAAAATAGCAAATCCTATCCAAAAATATTTTAGTTTAGGATATTCTTTAGATATTATTGGAATAGCAGAAAAAGCAAGCAGAGTAGTAAATGATGGAAAGGAAAAATTCCAGATTGTATGGCTTGTTTTTGCTATTAAAGTAGAAATTAAGCCTAATTGATAGGGCCTTTCTCTTTGTATAATTATTTTTAATAAAAAACTAATTAGAGCAGAACTTGCAAGAGTAATCCAAAGAGGAATTAAATTTTTTCTTTTTTTATTTTCAAATATAAAGAGCAAAGTGAGAAAAACAGAGACAATTAATTCAGAACTAAGATAATTTATAATCACAAAAATTCCTAAAATAAAGTAGTTTCTAATATTTCCTAAAAACTCAGACAAAAGATTATCAATAAAAAAAGAACCTATAATTGCAATAATTATTAGAATTCCTATAAAAATTTCTCTTTTTTTCATTAATTTAAAAACCTTAAAATACTTAAATATATTTCTACTCTATTATTTTATGAATAAATTAGAGGAAAAATTAGGAAGTATTTTTATTAGATATTTCTTAATGATTTTAGGAGGCTTATCAGGATTAGCAATCTTTTCTATTGTTTTTACTCCTTTAACACTTTATCCTAGTTATTTTCTTTTGGATTTGTTTTTTAATACCTCTCTTTCAGGAATTGTAATATTAATTAATGGAATTTTTCCAATAGAGATTATAGAATCTTGTGTTGCTAGCTCTGCATATTATCTACTTTTTATTCTAAATTTGTCAATTCCAAATATAAAAATAAAAAAAAGATTAACTATTCTTGGAGAATCTTTTTTAATTCTTTTAATAGTAAATCTTCTTAGAATTTTCTTTTTGAGTTTATTATATATTTCAGGCTCTAATTTATTTGATTTCTCTCATAGAGTATTTTGGTATCTTTCAAATATTATTTTTATAGCAGGAATTTGGTTTATTATGGTTAAACATTATAAATTAAAAGAGATTCCTTTTTATACAGATGTGAAATTCCTTTTTAATTTATTAAAAAGCTCTAAGAAATCCAAGAGTTCCAAGAAAAATAAGTAATCCTGCAATTATTATTCCTACTGAAATGAATAAAATACTCTTTTTTCTTTCTAATCCTAATATCCAAGAAACTAGACATCCAGACCAGGCTCCTGTTCCAGGAAGAGGAATTGCAACAAAAATAACTAGTGCTAAAAATCCAAGAGCCTCATGTCTTTTTTCAAATTTATCCACTCTTTTTTGAAATCTTTTTAAGTAGAAATTAAAGAATTTTTTGTAGAATTTTAAATTCATTAGTCTTTCATGAAGAAAGTCTAAAAAAAGAAAAATAAGGAAAATTAAAATAAGATTTATTAAAAGTATAAATAAAAAAATAATAATTAGAGGAATTCCATTTTCTTTTGCATAGAGAATTGCTATGGGAAGTCCAACTCTTAATTCAGTTATTGGAAGAATTGTTAGAATTATTGCATAAAGAAGTTTTAATTCCATGAGTAGTTGTCTGCTATTTCTTTTAAATCTACAAAAGCCTCAACCATAAACTTTTCAGTGACTGGAAGAACCTCACAATTTGCTATATATAAGTTATAACAATACTCTCCATATTGTTCTATTTTGCTCTCATTTCCCTCATGAATATTAACATACATATAATTTCCTCCACAAGAAGCATTTTCATTTTTTGAAACTTGTATATTAAATATATCTAAATTCATTAAATTACCTATTGCTATTTGCCAGTCTCCATCACAATAAAGATTTTCTGTTGTAACATTTAGTATCATATTGTTTCTAAGATTCATTTCTCCTTCAAAAGGAATCTCTTTTAATTTCTCTGGATTTGTTCTTAAATAAAAAACAGTGGTTAATTTACTTCCCTGATATTGAGTAATCATTGGAATTTGATAAAAAGTGAGTTGTCCTTGTTTTATTTTAGTGAATTTTAAAGTCTCATATTTAAAATGACTTGAACCATATCCAATTAACCAGACAATTGCAAAAATAAGAATAAAAATTCCCAGAAATAAAAAAATGCTTCTTAATTGCTTTTTTTGTTTTTTAATTTCTTCTTTACTAGCATGTTTTTTTTCTGTTTTTCCTGAGAACTCTTTTGTCTGCTCTTTTCCATTTTTTTTAATTGTAATAATTTCTTTAACTTCCTCTTTTTTTTCTTTTTTATCTTCTTTTTTTGTACTCTTTTTCTTTGCCATATTTATCTTTTCTTTTTTTAAGTTTATAAGATTTATCTTATTTCTAAAATTTGAAATAAAAATTCATCACTCATTTGAACTAATTTTTCTTGAGGAGCTCTAATAAATACACAGTTATTCTCTTGGACAATTTCAGGAAATTCACTTTCCTCTATAATAATAAAATTATCTTCACAAGTTTTTATTGGAAGATTTCCTTCACAATCACTTTCATTTAAGCAAGCATTTTGCATTCTTAAGACAATTGATTGCAAATTTCTAGCAATTTCATATGAAGCATCAATATTTTTAGAAGAAATATATAGAGGTTTTCTAGCATAATTTTCTGCTGTTTTTAATTTCTCTTTTATTTCTTCTATTTTAAATTCTGGAAATTGTTCTGGATTATATTTAAACATAAAATCATAATTTCCTAGATTTAAATACCAGTAATTACCTGTATTTAGAAATTCAAATCCATTATAAACTATTTTATTGTTTTCTCTCTCTTTTCCAAAACTTCCAACAATTACTCCAAAAACACTTCCAAACATAACAACAATTAAAAGTATTCCAATTATTATTGAGTTTTTTCTTTGTTTTTTTGCTTCTTTGCTTTTTGATTTTAAAGGCTTCATAATTAAAATATAAACAAAACTAATTTATAAAGTTTATACTAATTCACCTAATATGTTTCTAAAGTATCCACTAAGTCAATAAAAAAAGAAAAAAAGAAAAAAATAAAAAATTAAATTTGGATTTAACTAACAACTAGATCAGCACTTGTTGCAGAAGTACCTTTGTATGTTGCACTTGTATCTAAATTAACTTTGTTTCTTAGATATGTTGCAGCATTTGTAGTATCTTCTTTCTCATAACCAGCTACTAATAATGCCATTTCACTAGTAAGACTTGAACTTGCATATGATTTGATTAGGAATTGTCCTGAACCAACACCAGTAGCAGTAGTCCATTCAGTACCACAATAAGCACCACCTACTAATGCAGCAGCAGCTGAGTTAATACAACTTCCACCAACAACAATTAAATTCTTGTCAGCAACTGAACTAACTTCTGTGTCTTTCACAACCATTATTTGAGCAACACCCTCTGATACAATTTCTGCATCAGCTGAAGCAACCCATACATCTGCAGTAACTTCATCTCCATAATAAGTTATTGTATAATCATACTCATCTCCAGAAGAATCTAATTCAACTTTTGAGGCTAAATCAGAAAGAACATATCCTACATCATTATCAGAAGATACTTCTTCTTTAGTTACATTATCACTAGATACATGTAGTTTATCATTGCTAGTTAACTTAATTGCAGCAGCCCACATATCACCATCACCAATATCATCATCTTTGTCAGCTTCTGTGAAATTAACATGAGCAATTCCATTTGTATCAGTAATAGTTACACTTGTTGGAAGAGTAATTAACAATCCTTTTTCTGAAACAGCAGTATTATAACTAATAGTTCCAGAAGCCACTGAAAAGTTAAAGTATGCATATCCATCAGCAACACCCCACAACTGAATTGAGATGTCTCCGCCTTCAATTTCTTCTAAATCATCTAAATCATCAAAAACTAGATTATTTGCACCAATTATGTCTCCTAATTCTACTTCAAAATCATCTACATCAGTGAAGTCAATGTTAGTTACTTCATAATAAGCTGTTTTAATATCTGCAATATCATCATTATCAATTGCATTTGTTATTAAAAATCTATCTCCTTCTACAACTTCAATACCTGTATCATTTTTTTCTGTAGCATTATTTGTGAAGTACATAGTAGTTGTATTTCCTCCAATAGCAAGACTTAGATTATGATCCAAACTTCCACCTAAATGAGTTGTATCAGTTGCATCATCAAAGTACATTAGTTCTAAATCATAGTTATCCATTGATATTGTTAATACAT
>JAFCDI010000004.1 GCA_017609755.1 Candidatus Pacearchaeota archaeon | reverse complement strand
TAGTACAGGGTATAGAATATGCGGTAATTATGATATTGATTCATGCACTGAATGGAGTTCAGTAACTTCTTGTAGTTATGGATGTTCTAATGGTTATTGTGATTCTGCACCTTCAACAGGAGGAGCAATAATTGCAGGCCATAATGCAGCAGATGATTTTACTATTATTCCTGATTGTTGGATTTCAGAAGCAAAAGAGAAATTTAATGTTGCATATGATCATACAAGTCATGGATCTCAAATAATTTCTGGTTTAAATTTACTTGAATCAGAAAATTCTGTTTTATATGCTTGGGCAGATGGCTCTTCATCAAGTTTAGTTCTTGATATTGATGATTATTTTTCTAGTGTGGGTGATTTAGGAAGCGAGAACTCTTGGGCTCCTGCAACAAGAACATATCTTAATTCTAATCCTGATGTTAATGTAATAATGTGGTCATGGTGTTCTATTCTTGGACATGATATTAATAAGTATTTGAATAACATGGATGATTTAATTGAAGATTATCCAAATGTAAAATTTGTGTTTATGACAGGACATCTTGCTGGTTCTTGCGATTATAATTGGGATTGTTCTTCTAGAGCATCTTATCATTCTAAAAATGAACAAATTAGAAATCATGTAGAATCTGTGGAAGGAATCTTATTTGATTTTGGAGATATAGAATCTTATAGGGATGATTCCTCAACTCAGTGTACTTCAAATAGTTATCTTAGTGATAAAAGTTGTTCTTATCCAGTTGAATGCACTTGGGATGGTAGCACTTCTTGTCAAAGTAGTTGTGCACACTCAAGACAAATTAATTGTCACAGAAAAGCAAGAGCATTTTGGTGGATGATGGCTAGAATGGCTGGTTGGGATGGAACTTCTTATGATTCTTGTCCCTGATTTATAAAGAAAAGCTTTTTGTAAAATGGAGGTAATTTTCTTATTTTATCGACGACAAAGTGAATTTTTAAGTAGAAAGATTTATAAACTAAAATGACTTTTTTTTGCTAGGAATTAGGGAAAATCTAGGGCAGATTTCTGCTCAAAATTAAGACCAATTAATTAAACCTTTAGCAAAAGCTATCCAAGATAGAAATTTTATAATATGACAGAAAATAAATATGATGCATCAAATATACGAGTTTTAGAAGGACTTGAAGGAGTAAGAAAACGTCCTGCAATGTATATTGGTTCTACTGGTAAAACAGGATTACATCATTTAATTTATGAAGTAGTTGATAATTCAGTTGATGAAGCTTTAGCAGGACATTGCAAAAAAATAATAGTTTCTCTAAATAAAGATGGTTCTGTAACAATTGAAGATGATGGTAGAGGAATTCCTGTTGATAAACATCCTTTGCATAAAATTCCTGCTGTTGAAGTTGCTTTAACTAAATTACATGCAGGAGGAAAATTTGATAAAGATTCTTATAAAATTTCAGGAGGATTGCATGGTGTTGGAATTTCAGTTGTAAATGCTTTATCTAAAAAATTAGTTGTTGAAATTAAAAGAGACGGAAAAATTCATTCTCAAGAATATTCAAGAGGAAAAACAAAGACAAAATTAAAACTTTTAGGAAAAACAAAAGATACAGGAACAATAGTTACTTTTTGGCCTGATGAAGAAATTTTTTCTACTCTTGATTTTGATTATAAAATTTTAGAAACTAGATTTAGAGAAATAACTTTTTTAAATGCAGGATTAAAAATTCTTTTAGAAGATAAGATTTCAAATAAAAAAGTTGAATTTTTTGCTTCAGGAGGTTTAATTGAATTTGTTAAATGGATTAATAAATCTAAAGAAGTAATTCACAAACCAATTTATTTTAAAAGAGAAACTAATGGGACTATTATAGATATAGCAATTCAATATAGTAAAAGTTATCAAGACAATATTTTTGGTTTTGTAAATACAATAAATACTATTGAAGGAGGAACTCATATTTCTGGATTTAAAACAGCATTAACTAGAGTGATTAATGATTATGGAAAAAGTAAAGGAACTTTAAAAAATGGAAATTTATCTGGAGATGATGCTAGAGAAGGATTAACTGCAATTATTAGTGTTAAAATTCCAGATCCTCAATTTGAAGGACAAACAAAAACAAAATTAGGAAATTCAGAAATAAAAGGCTTTGTTGATTCTGCTGTAACTTCTGCTTTATCTGAATTTTTCGAAGAGAATCCAACCACTGCAAATAAAATTGTTTCTAAAGTTGCAGATGCTGCAAAAGCAAGATTAGCTGCTAAAAAAGCAAAAGAATTAGTCCGAAGAAAAAATGCTTTTTCATTAGGAGGTTTGCCTGGAAAATTATCAGATTGTTCAAATAAAAAATCAGAAGATACAGAACTTTATATTGTTGAGGGATTATCTGCTGCAGGAACTGCTAAAGATGCAAGAAATAAAGAAATTCAAGCTATTCTTCCTTTAAGAGGAAAAATATTAAATGTTGAAAAAGCAAATCCTGTAAAAGCTTTATCAAGTGAAGAAATTACAAATATGATTACTGCTATTGGAACAGGAGTAGGAGAACAATTTGATATTCAAAGATTAAGATATAATAGAATTGTAATTATGTGTGATGCAGATATTGACGGAGAACATATTAAAACTCTTTTATTGACTTTCTTTTTTAGATTTATGCCTGAATTAATTAAACAAGGACATATTTATGTTGCAATGCCTCCTTTATACAGAGTTAGAAAGAAAAAAGATCATTATGTTTATTCAGATGATGAGCTTAAAAAACTTTCAGAAAAATTAGGAACAACAAATATTACTAGATTTAAAGGACTTGGTGAAATGAGTTCTTCTCAACTTTGGAATACTACTATGAATCCTAAAACTAGAAAAATAAAGAAAATTTATATTGAAGATGCAATTGAGGCAGATAGAATCTTTTCAATGTTAATGGGAGACGATGTTCAAGGAAGAAAAGACTTTATTTCAGAAAATGCAAAGGAGGCTGAATTAGACGTTTAAAATGCCTAAAAAATCAAAAATGAAGACTCCAGATTGGATATTAGAAGGATATGATTCAAAAGCTGATTGGGAAAAAGCTTATGGAGTAAGTTCTGAAAAAAAGAAAGGAAAAATTTTCAAAATTAGAGAATGTCCTAAATGCTCTAGTGATAATGTTGGACTTGTTTTGACTAATAGTGATGCAGAAGAAGGTGGAGGAAAAGAATGGGAGTGTAGAAAATGTGGCTGGATTGGAACAGCTATTAGTGAAAAAGAATTAACAGAAGAAGAATTTATGAAATATTTAGACGAAAAAGGAGAAGAAGTTGCTTAAAATGACACCAAAAAAATCAGATGAATCTGAATTAAAAGATATGGAAAAAGGAGTAGTTAACTCAGAAGTATCTGTAGAAATGAAAAAATCTTATCTAGATTATGCTATGAGTGTTATTGTTTCTCGTGCTCTTCCTGCAATTGAAGATGGATTAAAACCTGTTCAGAGAAGAATTTTATATGCTATGAATGCAATGGGATTAAAGCCAAATACTGCCACTAAAAAATCAGCAAGATTAGTTGGAGATGTTATTGGTAAATACCATCCTCATGGAGATGTTGCTGTTTATGATGCAATGGTTAGAATGGCTCAGGATTTTTCTTTGAGATATCCTCTTGTTTTTGGACAAGGAAATTTTGGAAGCATTGATGGAGATCCTCCTGCTGCAATGAGATATACTGAAACAAAATTAATGCCTATTTCTTCTGAATTATTAGAAGATATTGACAAAGAAACTGTTAGGTTTATTTCTAATTATGATAATTCTATGAAAGAGCCAGAATTGCTTCCTGGAAAACTTCCTTTATTAATGTTAAATGGAGCAACAGGTATTGCAGTTGGAATGGCTACAAATATTCCGCCTCATAATCTTTCAGAAGTATGTGATGCAATTATAGCAACAATACAAAAACCTAAAATAAATATTGAACAACTTTCTCAAATTATTACTGGCCCTGATTTTCCAACTGGTGGAACTGTTTTTGGAGATATGGTGGAACTTTATAAAACAGGTAAAGGAAAACTTATTACAAGAGGAAAAATAATTACAGAGAATATAAAGAAAAAAGAAGCAATAGTAATCACTGAAATTCCTTATATGTTAAATAAATCTCTTCTTGTTCAACAAATTGCAGATTTGGTTTCAAATAAAAAAATTAGAGATGTTTCTGATTTAAGAGATGAATCTTCTAAAGGAAAAATAAGAATTGTAATTGAACTTAAAAAAGACACTGATCCAAAGTTTGTTATTAATTCTCTTTATAAATATACTCGGCTTCAGGATTCATTTAATGTTAATTTTTTAGCATTGGTTAATGGACAACCAAGAATTCTGGATTTAAAGCAAGTTATTGATGAATATATAAAATATAGAAAGACAATGGTTACTAATAGAACTAAATATGAACTTAAAAAAGCAAAAGAAAGACAAGAAATAGTTGAAGGATTGATAATTGCTCTAAAAAATATAGACGAAATTATAAAATTAATTAAAAAATCTAAAAATGCTAGTGAAGCTTTAGAGAGTTTAATTAAAAGTTTTAAATTAACTAGAAAACAGGCTCAAGCTGTTTTAGATACTAAATTACAGCAATTAACTTCTTTAGAAGCAGATAAATTAAATAAAGAATTTAAATTACTTAAAGAAAAAATTTCTGAATATGAAAAAATACTAGCAGATATTCGAGAAGTTTTAAAGATAATTATTAAAGAAGTTAGAGAATTAAAAAATAAATATGGAGATTCAAGAAGAACTCAAGTTATGAAAAGATTATTTTCTATTTCTGAAAAAGATTTGGTTCAAGAAAAGGAAGTAGTTGTAACTATTACTGAGAAAGGATATTGTAAAAGAATGGATGTTCAAACTTACAAAGAACAAAGAAGAGGAGGAAAAGGACATATTGGAAGTAATTTAGCAACAGGAGACTTTGTAAAGCAATTAATTACTTGTTCTACTCATGATTATCTTATGTTTTTTACAACAAGAGGAAGAGTTTTATGGTTAAAAGCATATGATATTCCAAGTGCAGAGAGATATAGCAAAGGTAAAGCAATTATTAATTTACTTAATTTAAAAGACGAAAGAATAACAAAAGTAATTTCTGTTAAAGAATTTGAAAATTATTTATTTATGGCAACTCAAAAAGGGTTTGTTAAAAGAATAGCTCTTGAAAGTTTTTCAAAACCTAGAGCTTCTGGAATTAAGGCAATTAATCTTCCTCAGGATAATTCTGATTTTTTAATTGGAGTAGAGGTTGTTAAAAAAGGACAAGAAATACTACTTGCAACTAAAAAAGGAAAAGCAATTAGATTTGATTCAGATTCAGTAAGAGAGATGGGAAGAGTGAGTTATGGAGTTACTGGAATTAAAATGGATAAAAATGATGAAGTAGTTAGTTTAGAAATATTAAATACAGAAGCAATATTAACTATTACTGAAAAAGGTTATGGAAAAAGAACCTCTGTTAAAGATTATAGAAAAACAGCTAGAGCAGGAAAAGGAGTAATTAATGTTAAAACATCAGAAAAAACAGGAAATGTAGTAACAACTATTTCTGTAAATGATAATGATAGTATAATAATAACAACTGCAAAAGGAATTGTAATAAGAACTTCTCTAAAAAATATTAGAATAATGGGAAGAGCTGCTCAAGGTGTTAGAATAGTAAAACTTGCATCAGGAGACAAAGTAACTGATTTAATTAATGTAGAAAATAGCGGAGAGTAATTATATTTATAAATAAGATTAACTTTAATTTTTTATGAAGAAAAAGAAGTGGCTTGTTGTTGTTGCGATCATCTTATTACTCTTAATCTTATTGTATTTCTTTTATCCTGGATGCCTTTTTCATAGATTAGGTTCTACTTTTGAAGGGAATAATGGGAAAATAGGTTATTGTACAATAAGAGGTGTTTTTTGGGAAGCTGCAAATTCTGAATATGTGGATAGCAGAGAATTAGGAGATGAAATGGATTCTTTTTTTAATAGTAATTCTTAAGAATAAACCTTATTCAGAATAAATTATCTTTTTTAATTATGTAATTTGTAACAGATTCTGCAATTTCTTTTTGAAAATCTTTTGATTGTTTTGGCAAATAATTTAACCAGATATATTTAGATACATTTATAGGAGCTTCAATAAGATATTTTCCAATTTCTATAGAATTTTTATTTGAGAGTTCTAAGTTTATTTTTTCTTCTAAATTTTCTTTATCTCTTTTTGCCATTTTTTGTTAAAAAATGTTCACATTTATAATTTATTATAATATTTTTTATGAAATATTAAGTGATTTTTGTTTTTCATTTTTCCAAGCTTCACAACTAGGACGAAATTCACACCAATTACATAGAATTGATTTATTATAGGGAAAAATTTTTGCACTTTCTATTTTTTCTATTAATTCTAATGTTTCTTTTTTTAATTGTTCTAATTGCTCTTTTGTTCTTTTTGATTCTACTTTAGTATTATGAGCAAGATAATGCCAAATTAATTTTATTTCTTTGTCTTCTCCAAAGAGTTCTCTAATTGCAATAGCATAAAGAGCTAATTGTCTGTCAGTATCTACTTTTTCTTGAGTTGGAAGATTATTTGCTGTTTTATAATCATGAATCTCATATTCTCCTGTTTCAGAATTATAAACTAATCTATCAATATATCCTTGAATTTTATGTCCTCTTTCTTTGTCTAAAACAATCCAAACTTTTTTTTCACACTCTATTGTTCCGTCTTTAAATGGAAAATTTTGATTGTAATAACTAACTAAAAATTCAACTCCTAAATTAAAATAGTCTTTAGTCGTTAAATTATCCTTGACAATTAAAAAATTTCCAGAATAATTTCTTTGCCAATTTTCAGTATAAACTTCTATTATTTCTTCAATTGTTAGAACTTTTTCTTTTTTCACTTCATTATAAATTAATTCTAAAGTGTCATGAACTGCTTTTCCTAGATGAGCTTCAATTGTTTTTTCAATATCTGGCTTTTTTTTATCAATATATCTATATTTGTATTTTAGAGGACACTGCTCAAAAGTACTTAGTTTAGAATGTGAATAAATTCCCATATAAAAACAACCTTCAGGTTTTTTTGATTTTCCTCTCTGATGTAAAGGGCTATTTTTAAATTGCCTCTGATGAAAATCGCATTTAATTATGAATTAAAATTAAAAAGAAGTTATAAATATTGTTATTTTTTTATCATATAAATTTTTAAAAATAATTTTGTTTTATTTTATTTATGATGATTTTTAGAGAAAAAGAAGTTAATATTGAAAAGATTTTAGAGAGATTTGAAAGAAAGAAATATTGTATTTTTGGCGAAATTAAATTAAATCCTTTAAATAATGAAAATGAAAAAAATTTAGAAGATAAAATTAAGATTCTTCCAAACGAATGGAAACAAATTATTCCAAAAGTTAGAGAAAAATATAATAAAAAATATGATTTAATTTTAGTTTCTGCTTATATTTTAGATATAAATAGCAGAGTTGTGGAGATTACTTGTGGACTTTATAATCTTAAATAGACTTTATATTTCTAATTTAAAGGTTATATCTTTTCTTTTTTCCTCTAGAGATTTTATTATTTCAGTTAATTTATCTTTTCCAACTTTTTTATAAGATAGATTTTTTTTAAAGTCATATTCACTTTTTGTTTTAAGCTCTTCTTTAGGATTACTTTTTATTATTATCTCTTTTTCATTACTTTTGCTTATCCAATATCTTAATTTCTTTTTTATTTTTTCAAGATTGCTTTCTCCTAAATAAAATGATGGACTTCGAATACCATTTCTAGGACTTCTATATAGAAATGAATTAATTCGTATTCTAGTTCTGTTTTTTCCATAAACAATATTTATGTAGGCTTTATTCATAACCTAATTTCTAATTATTAATATTTAATCTTTATTGTATTAGAATTATTCAGAAAAAACACATTCTTGAATTTCAGAATTCCACAAATCATATCCTTTATTTTGACAACATTCGTTAATATAATCTGGACTGACTGTTCCACAATTCGCACCTAAAAGAGATTCTTCTCTAATATCTCTTGCTAAAAATCCCCACCATGGATTTCTAACTCTTATTATTTCTCCTGTTTCTGCATCTACTTGTGCTTTTACTTTTTCTCTTACTGGAACTATTAAGAATAATCTTGCCTTTTTCTTTGTTTGAACTCTATAATAACCATCTTCATCTAAAGTTATATTATATTCTTCTATTTTTGCTCTTATTCTTGCATTTATTTTTGATTGTATTTGTTCTGGATCATGAATTCTTTTTGTTTCATTATTAAATTCTCCATAAATTTTTCCATTTGATTTATATAAAGTTACATTTGTAGAAGCATTTATTCCTTTTACTTGAACAATTTTATTTCCAGAATTTCCAGCAAGAATAGTCATTGTTCTTTGCCCATTTAACTCACATTTTATAGTAGAGCCAGCACAAGTGCAATTTTCAGGACATTCTGTAGAATTTAAATGTAATTGTAATCTCTCCCTTATTTTAGTGTGATTTCCCACTCCAATTGTTCCTTCTTGTATTTGTTCTCTAGCCCATTTAGGAATTCCGTCATTTGTTTCATCTTCGTCTATTTCATTTTCTTTCTCTATAATTATTTCTATATCTGAAATCTCAATTAAAGTTCCTATTTGGCAAATACTTACTGCATTTTCTGCTATTTCTGCTTCAAATTCAATTTCTAATCCATCTTCTTGAAATTCTTCATTTAGATTTAGTGGTTCATATTGAATATTGTCTGATGTTTCTATTATCCAACATCCTTTTTCTAAATCTAGATATTTGATTTCTCCAGTATTAGAAATAGTTGAATTTTCAGCTAGAATAAATCCTAGAATACTTACAAAAATTAATACAGATAATGCAAATATTAATGCTTTTTTCATGTTAATTTTAATAAAAAAAAGTTTATAAGTTTTACTAGATAATTTCTCCAAATCCAATTAATCTCCAGTGTCCATTTATATTTCTTGCAATTCCTACATTGTTTCCTTTTAATGCAACAATTGGAATATTTAATGAGAGTTCTAATATATTTTCTTTTATTTTTTCAATTATTCCAACAGTGATTGTAGTATTTACACTTAGCATTAACATTTCTCTTGTTTTTAGAGGCTCTACTTTTTGATGTTCTGCTGTTCCTAAAACTTCTTGAAAAAGTTTCGAATTTATTTTTACTTTGTGACTTATTTCAGGTAGTTTTCCTTTTAAAGAAGCTAAACATCCTGTAAGAGAATCTGTTTTAGTTAAAAAAGGATCTAGCTCAGTTTCAATTGAAATGCTTGCTCCAGGATAAACCTCTTTAATAGATTCATTTCCTTTGTGAAGGGACAGAATTTTGGTATAAAGAGTTTCATAAATTTGTTGATTTGCTTTTTTAATATTTAATCCTGGTTTAATTTCTATTTCATCTCCAACTCTTAGTTTTCCTCTTTTTAATATTCCTCCTAAAATTCCTCCTTTTAAATTTGAAATTGAAGTTCCTGGTTTATTTATATCAAAACTTCTTGCAATTAAAAATATGGGTTCTTTTTCTAATTCTCTTTTTGGTATTTCTATTTTACATAGTTCTTCTAAAATTTTATCTATATTTATTCCTTGCTGAGCAGATATGGGAATTATTGGAGCTTCTTCATATAAACTTCCTTTAAGAAAATTTTTTATTTCTTTATAATTTTCTAATGCTTTTTCTTTACTTATTAAATCAATTTTATTTTGAACAACTATTAATTTGTTTATTTTCTTTGCTTGTAAAGCCATAAAATGTTCTTTTGTCTGAGGTTTTATTCCTTCGTTTGCTCCTATAACTAATATTGCAGCATCAATTACTGCTGCACCAGAAAGCATTGTTGCCATTAACATTTCATGTCCAGGAGCATCTATAAAACTTACATATCTTTGAGCTTCTCCTTTTTTATCTATGTTGTAATTATTTCCTTGTTTATATATAATTAAATCAGCATAACCTAATTTGATTGTTATTCCTCTTTTTAGTTCTTCTGAGTGAGTGTCTGTAAACTTTCCAGTAAGCTGACTTATTAAAGTGGTTTTTCCATGGTCAATATGTCCAACAACTCCTACATTAATTTCAGGTAATTTTTTGTCCATAGAATTAAATTGAAGAACTAGTTTTTAAAAGTTGTTAATTAGTCTTCTTTTAAATAAGTGTATCTTGTATTAGAACTTAAATCTCCATACATTATTTCATAAGGAGTTAATCCATTAGACATTTTTGTAAATATATCTACTCTTTCACTAGCTTTAATAGGAAAATCTCCTGGAGGACATTCCCAACATTCCTTTGATTCTATTTTTTCTTCACTTGATTCTTCATCAATAAACATTTTAATTATAAAATTAATAACTTTTTAAAGATATCTGTTAGAATTTTATAAAAGATTCATATTTTTTAATTGAACTTCTATAAATTTTATTATAACATATATTTTGAGTTTTTTCAAATAAATTTTTAACTTCTTTTATTTTTTCTGTAAAGTTTTCTTGATATTTTTTAACAGATTCATATTCTGATTTTTCTTGAGCATTTCTTATATTTTCTAATATTTCATTTAAACTTGTTCTACAATTTTCAGGAGAAACATAATTTTCTACTTTGCTTTCCATTATTTGCTTTCTTGGCTTTTTTCTTCAGATTTTGATTCAACTTCTTTGGGTTTATTTTGCTCTGGAAAAATTTCAGAAAGTTTTTTATTTCCTTCTTTAAGAACTTTTAAATTAATTTGAGATATTTCCGGAGAAATAATTCTTCCTCTAATTGTTTTTCTTAATCTTAATCCTTTAGGAGTAGGAGTAGTTTGTTTTTTCTTTCCTTCTCTTCTTGGACGTTTTCTCATTCCTTTTCCATAGCCTAATAAAACTCTTTTTTTTTGAAAACCTGGAACTTCATTAAGTGAAGGAAATCCTGATTTATCACTTGCTCCAGTAATTTGAAATTCATATCCTTTTAAATCTTCAGAAATTTCCTTACCTTCTATTTTTGAAGAGAGCTCTCTATCTAAAAGAGCTTCTGATTCTGTTTCTAGTTTGTAAGTCTTTCCTTCTTTTGTACTTAGATTTAATTTAAATGGCATGATAATTAATTGAGAAAGTGATTTTTAAATCTTCTTATTATAGTAGAAATATTACTATTAGAACAACTATTAGAGAAATTATAAATTCTATAATTGCTATTTTTCTCATAGCTTTGACATGTTTCATTAAAGCTTTTCCTATCTTTAAAATTTGCTTAGGAAAAATCATTATTGCTATACTTTCTATTAATGTTAAAAGTCCAATGCTGAGTATAATTATTTTGAATATTGAATCTGTCATTTTATTTTAATTTAAATACAGTTGTTATTTGAGCATAAATCTCTTGTTCTCCTGGTTGAATATTTGTTGTTGCTACTTTTGCCTCTGAAGCTTCTTGGTCTAAAGCAATTCCTCTTGCCTCATAAATGCTCCATGGAGAGTATCCAAAATCACTAGTTGATACAGAGACTAATTTACCTAATTTTTTATCCAAACCTTCTGCTATTGCATTTGCTTTTTCTCTTGCATCTTCTGCTGCATATTGCATTGCTTGAGCCTTATAAGAATTTTGTAATTCAGTTGTTAGTTCAAAATTAATATAACTTATTCCTGCACCTGCTGAAGTTCCAGCATCAATTATTTGCCCTATTTTTTCGCTTTTCTCTGTAGAAAGTTCTATTTTTATAGAGTGAGTTGCTTGATAACCTTTTTCAATTCTATTTCCATTAATCCAATCATATTCTGGATAAACATTATAGTTTTGAGTTATTATATTCTCTTTTTTAATTCCTAAAGCCAATAAAGAATCAGTCATTTCTTCAATTATTTCTGAATTTTTATTACTTGCTTCTTCTGTTGTTTCTCCTGAAGTTTGAATATTAAAATAAATTCCAACTAAATTAGGCATTGCATCAATTGTAGCACTTCCTGAAACAGTTATTGTGTTTCCTGAAAAAGGATTTTTTAATGCAAGAACAACTATTAGAGCTACAATAATTATTGTTCCAGAAATAATTAGTGTTTTTTTAATCTCATTTTTTGACATGTTTATTTAAAAGAAATTATATTTTTAAATTTATTGTCCCCATTCAGAATTTGTCTTTCTTTTAAGTTCTGCTATTTCTTGAAGAGTTTTTATTTCATTAGAAGATAATAAATCTTTGTTCTTCTTAAATTTTCTAAATTGAGATTCTGAGATATCTGAATAAAGTATTGATTTATCTTTTAATTGTCTTTCATAATTTATTCCTGGAATAGAAATAGCAACTTCACTTCCTTCTTTTGCTTCTGAAACTGATTTGCTCTCAGATTGAATATTTTTTACTCTTGCAATCTTTTCATTTTCTTCATTAATTAGATTTAATCCAGAAATTAATTTTCCTGATTCTACTCTTACTCCAAATATAGCTGGTTTTGTGTTTCTAAAAACATATTCATGTAATATTTCTAATTTACAAATTGTAGTTAATTCCATTAATCTTCTTTTTTCAAGTTCTCTTGATTTTTCTATTCTAAATTCAGTTATATTTTCAATTAATTTGTATATAACTTCATCTGTGAGAATTTTTATATTTCCTTTTATTTCTTTTGCTTCTTCATCAATTGAAACATTAAATCCAATTATTGCTGAATCAATTTCACTAATTTTTAAATTTGCTTTTGCAGAGACAATATCTGCTTTATTTATATTTCCAATTCCTGCTTTTAAAACAGGAATATTTTCTTGTTTTAGTAAAGCTAAAAGAGCTTCTAAACTACCTAAAGAATCTGCTTTTGCAATTATTCCTTTTTTATCTGTTTTAATGCTTTCTGATATTTCTTTTTGAAAATGTTCTTTTATTTCTTGTTTATTTCCTCTATAGAGTACAAAAGGCATTCCAGGAAGTATATCTGTTTTTTCTGTTAATTGCATTCTTAATCCAGTTGAAGCTTGCACAGTTTCTTTTGGAGTAAATTTAAAACAAAGAGGTTCTATTTCTTCAAGAATTCTAATCTTTGTAATAATTGGTTCTCCCTCTAGATTTGCAACTGCTATCTCATTCTTTTTTGATAATTTTCCATCATATAAAATTGCTTCAGCATAATTATTTGATTTTTCTTTTTTTATTTCAAGTATAACGCCTTTTGCTTCTTCTTTTAGAGTTAATCTGTCTTTGAGATATTTTTGACTTAATCCACAGAGCATCATTATTAATTCTGGAATTCCTTCTTTTGTTTGTGCAGAGCAAGGAATCATAGCTATTTTTTTTGAAAAATCAGAAATATTGTAAAATAAATCAGCTTCAAAACCATGACTGTGTAATGAACCAATTAAAGACATATATCTTTCATCAAATACTTGTTTAACATTTGAAGATTGATTTTCTATGTTTTTTCTTAAATCTTTTTCTGAATTTCTCCATCCAGAAATATTATCTATTTTATTTAGAGCAATTATAAATGGAGTTTGATGCATTTTTAAAATCTGAATTACTTCTGCTGTTTGAGGTTTTATTCCTTCATTAATATCAATTACTAATATTGCTAAATCAGCTAAGCTTCCTCCTCTTTTTCTTAAATTTGTAAATGCAGCATGTCCTGGAGTATCAATTAATAGAAATCCTGGAATATCTAATTTTATTCCTGACGTTTTTATAAGAGGACAAGCAGCTTTTAATTGATTTAAAGGATAGGCAGTAAATGAAATTTTTTGAGTTATTCCTCCTTTTTCTCTTTCTTGGACACAGCTATTTCTAAGACAGTCTAAAATAGAAGTTTTTCCATGATCAACATGTCCACATACTGTTACAATTGGTTGTCTTATTATTTTCATAGAAAAAAGAGATATAAATCAGTTAAAAAACTTTTGAATTTTTTAAAGAATATAGGTGGGGTTAAACCGAAGTCCAACCCCGAATCATCTGACCGAAGTCAAATGAATATAAGGTGGAGAGCAAGAAACCGAAGTCCCAAGCTCTCCGATGTCCCACCGAAGTGAGACAAAATTATAAAGTTTTTTAATGTTTTTAAAGGTTTCTATTTTGGATTGTTATTTAAAAATAAGAACATAAATAAATTATAATCTAAAATAAAAATAATACTTTTAAAAATAGGTGGAAGGACGAAACCGAAGTCTTGTCCTTCCGATGTCTGACCGAAATCAGACAAAATATACAGATTTTTAGGTTATTTAAATGTTTCCTACTACCCCAAAATTATAAAAATATAATAATTCTTGATTAAAAATGGAAAATATAAAAGAAGTTTATGATTTAGAATTAGAGAAAGTTGTAGAGAAAATAAAAAACAAAAAAGCAAATTTGATTTTACTTCAATTTCCAGATGGACTTAAAAAGTATTCTCTTTCTATTGTAGATTATTTGGAGAAAAAAACAAAAGCTGAATTTTTAATTTGGTTTGGAGAGTGTTTTGGTGCTTGTGATACTCCAGTTGGATTAGAAAAAATAAAACCAAAAATAGATTTAATAATTCAATTTGGACACAACGAAATTTTGCCCCAATATTAAATTCAAAATTTCGAGCATTTCAAAAGATGTTACTTTTTTAACACAATGATTTGATGCCTATTTAGAATTTAGCTAATTTTAAATCCAACCCATTAATAGTGCAACTCCAACAAAGAATAATAATAGTCCTGCAATTAAATGAAGATTTCTTATGTTTCTTTCTTTCCATCCAGAAATTTCATCAACTTTTTTAAATCCAAAATAAACTATTCCAGCTATTGCTAGCATTGGAATCACAAATAAAATATTGTAGTATAATAACCAAGGCAAAGCTCCTAGAGTTCCTAATTCAGATAATAAGCCAGAAGCTACAATATATGGCCCAATTGTGCAAGGCAATAAAAATAAAGTAACTATAAAACCAATAATAAAAGCACCTGTTGGAGAGGTTATGTTTTGAATTAATTTTTTTACTTTAGGACGCATAGAGATTGGCATTTCTGTTCCAAAATTTCCTTTTTTATAATAGAAAAAATCTCTAATATTAAGGGCTCCAATAAGCATTGCTAAAATTGCAAGACCTTTAAACACATAAATAGAATTTTCTCTTAAAAACTCAGCAAATAATCTAAAAAACTGAATAATAATTATTCCATAAAATAAATATCCAATATAAACTGCAGATACAAAAGCAAGACCTCCCCAGAGAACTTTTTTTCTTTTATCTGGAGACTGAATTAAAAGAGCCATTAATATCATTGTTAAAACTGCAATAGCACAAGGATTAACAGAGTCTGCTAATGCAAGAGTTGTTATTCTCCAAAAAGTTAACATTTTAATTACAATTTGTTAGAGTCTGCAATTCTTCAATTGATTTCACTCCAATATATTTTTCTCCTTTTATAATCCATGTAGGAGTATATTCGATTTCTCCACATTTTTCTCTTTCATACCAACAATCTACAACATTTAGATATTGATAATTATCTCTAAAAATCTCTTCTTGAACTTTGCATGCAGAACAACCTAATTGAGTGTATAATTCTGAATTTTTTCCAATACATTTAGCAACTTCTTCTGAAGTTTCTGGATGAGATTTACTCATAATTAATATTGCAAGAATTATAACTCCCAAAATAATTGCTAAAGTTATCAAATTTCTTTTTTTCATTATTGTAATTATTAATCTCTTTTTTTAAATGTTTTTGAATTAACTCTCTTTAATTAATTCTTCATAAGCTGTTGTGGCAGCAATTGCACCCTCTCCACAAGCAGTTATAACTTGTTTTAATTTATTATTTGTTACATCTCCTGCTGCAAATATTCCTTTAATATTTGTTTTTTGTTCTTTATCTACTATTATATATCCTTTTTCATTTTTTATTTTAAGTTTTTCTGATAAAGAATAAATTGGAATAGAACCCACTTCAATAAACACTCCATTTACTTTTAATTTCTTTTTATTATTTAATATTAATTCTTCTACTTTGTCTTTTCCATTTATTTCAATTACTTTTGAGTTAAATTTAAATTCAATATTTTTTTGCTTTTCAACTGATTTTCTCCAAGCAGGTTCAGCTCTAAAAAATTCTTTTTTTCTATATATTATGTAAACTTTTTTTACATATTCTGCTAATAATAGTGCTGCTGTTAAAGCTGAATTACTTCCTCCAATAACTGCAACAATTTTGTCTTTAAAAAAACCTGCATCACAAGTTGCACAGTAACTAACTCCTTTTCCTAGAAATTCTTTTTCACCTTTTATATTTAATTTTCTTTTTTCAGTTCCTGTAGCAAAAATTATTTTTTTTGCCCAATATTTATTTTTTCTTGTTTTTACTAAGAAATTATCTTTTTCTTTTTTTATTTCTGTAACTTCTTCTAATTTTATTTCTCCTTCTAATTCTTTTAAATGATTTTTCATTTTTTGAGTTAGTTCAAAACCAGTTATGTTATTTTGAGTGGGAAAATTACATACTTTATGCGCTTCTGCTATCATTCCTCCTGGAATCTTTCCTAGAATTAGAGATTTTAATAAGTATCTTTGAGCATAAATTCCTGCTGTTAATCCTGCTGGACCTGCACCAATTATAATCAAATCATATATTTTGTTTTTCATTTTATAATTTAATTCTTTTAATTGAATACTTTTTATAAATTTATTGAATAATCTCCTTAACTTTTTTTCCAGATTTTTCTTTAAACTTTATTCCTCTTTCTTTTAAAGCGGATTTCATATTTCTTCCAATATTTCCTGTTATAACTAATTCTATTTTTTTATCTGCTAATAGATAAGCAACAGAAAAACCAGCTCCACCGCCTCCTTTTGCAAAAGGATTTTTAATAATTTCTATTAATTTTCCTTCTTCAACAATCAAATAATAAGGAGCTCTTCCTCCTCTTTCACTTATTTTTGAATCTAGAGTTTTTCCTTCAGACGAAATAGCAATTCTCATTTTTCATTTTTAATTAATTTATTTAAGAGTATTGCTTGAACTATTGAAGCAAATATCATCACAATCATTAAAATAATAACATATGTCCAACTAAAGTAAAAAATAGCTATAGGAATCAAAGGAATTTTTATGGCTCTATTGTATAAAAAGCAAGCTATTAGCCCATAATTTAATCCTTTATTTTTTAAATCTGCTAAAAGAGGATACCACATATATATTGGTCCTGAAGAAAGAATTCCTCCAATAATTACAAAGAACCATTTTTTCAAACCTTTTGATTTTAGATGTTTTATAATAAATTTTGGAGTTATAAAATAATTTGAGAGAGTCATTAATATGAATACAATAATAAAAATAGGAATTATTTTATAGGCTATTTCTATAAAAAAGAGTAAACTATTTATTCCAATTGTTGGATTTATTATTCCAATGCAAACATATATGAAGATAATTGCAAATAAAAAATACCATGAACTTTTGTTGTCTTTTATTTTATTCTTTAAACTCATTTAAAATACTCCTAAAATTAATACTGTTACTATTGCAACAATAATTGAAAGTATGAAAGCACTAAGATTTCTTAATAATGCAAATTTTTTTCCTAGAATTGTTGCTTCAGCTGGAAGCTGAATAATTCCAACGGTTACCCATGAAACTAGAAATGCAGTTATTGCAATTAAGCTGACTCCTTGGCTTAGAATTTCTCCTCCAAAAATATAACTTGTTATTGGATTTCCTGCTGAAACACTTCCAATGAGTGCTCCAATAATTGAATCTAAAAGCACATTTTTACTGAATAGTTGTGTATAAAGTGATTTTGGAATTATTGTTGAAAGAAAACTTACTAAAAGAATTGTTCCAAATATCATTGGAAGAGCATTTCCTAATCCTTTTGCAGCTTTAGATATTGCTGTGATTAAATTTGGCCTTTTTTCTTTTAATTTTTCTATTTTACTTTTCATTTTAATGTCCGCAATCTAACTTCAAATCTTGTAATTTTTCAAGATTTTCAAGAACTTCTTTAACTGTTTTGTAATTTCCTGTTTTAACTTTTATTCCTTTTTTTTCACATAATTCTATTGCTTTTTTTCCCATTCCTAAAGAAAAGATTGTGTCTGGGTTAAGTTTCTTTATTTGATCAATTGGAGAAGAAAAAGGATTGAGATGATTTAATTTGTTTTCAATTATTTTTATTTTACTTGAGGAAGTTTCATAAATTGCAAAATAAGGACAGTGTCCAAAATGTTCACTAAGTTTAGAATTAATTCCTTTATTTTCATTTATTGCTATTAATATTCTCATTTTTCAATTCTTATTGCTTTTCCATTTACAATAGCATCTGCAATTTTCTTTCGAGCATTTGTTAAAATTCTTGAAAAAGTTGGTTGAGAAACCTCCATTTTTTTAGCAGCCTCTGTTTGAGGAATTTCTCCAACATCTACTAATTTTAGTGCTTCTAATTCAGAATAATTCAAAATAATTTCTTCTAATTCAATAATTCGAGTTCCAGAAGGTTTGAAGAAGAGAGCATTTGGCCGGCCTCTTACTCTTCTTCTTTTACAGGGTCTTGGCATTTTATCTTCCTCTAAAACCTCTTGGTCTTCTTCCAGCACCTCTTCCTAGTCCTCTTCTTGATCTATTTTCATTTGGTTCTGCATCTTTGCAATTACCCATTTGTCTTCCTGTTTTAGGTCCTTTTCCTTCTGGTCCTGTTTTATCTCTGTTTGGCATTTTAATTTCTCCTAATTTATTTGTTGATTTACGTTATACGTTATGAATATATATTCATAATACTATTTAAATGTTTCGTTTTGAATATCTATTCAGAATTAATAATCAGGCATATCTTCGTCTGATTTTTTGGAGTCCTTTTTTTCATCTAAAGTTTCCTGGTCTTTGGATTGTTCAGGAGTCTCTTTCATTTCTTCTTCTGAAACTGAATTAACCATTTCCTTGAATTTAGGGAAATTTTCAGCGGAAATTCTTACTCCTGCCTTTGTAAATCCAGTGTATCTATCAGAAGTCACAAATTCCCTAATTGTTAGACCTCTTTGTCCACCAAAATCATCTACACGAATAACAATATCTGAAGTATCGTTTTTCTTTATTTTTCCAATGTCTTTTTCCATTTTTTATAAAAGAATATATGTTTTTTAAATATGTTGGTTAATTAATAGTTGCTTTAATTATGATTACTTGTTCTAATGGTTTATCTTGAGCATCTGTTGGAATTTTTGAAATAGCATCTACAACTTCCATTCCTTTTATAACCTCTCCAAAAACAGGATGTTTTTTATCTAAAAAATTATTATTTGCAACATTAATAAAAAACTGACTTCCGCCTGTATTTGGACCTGCATTTGCCATTGAAATTGTTCCTCTATTGTTTTTATTTCCTTTTTTGTGTGTAAATTCATCTTTAATAGTGTATCCAGGGCCTCCTGCTCCTGTTCTAGTTGGATCTCCTCCTTGAATCACAAATCCCTCAATTACTCTATGAAAAGTAGTATTATCATAAAAACCTTGTTTAATGAGTTTTTCAAAATTTTCTGTTGTAATTGGCATATCTTTATACAATTGTAGAATAATTTCTCCTTTATTTGTTTCAAGTGTTACTATAGTCATTTTTTGTTTAAATAATAGGGTGAAAGCTAAAATAATTATAAGAATTCCAACTAAGATAATTATTGTTTTTTTCTTCATTACTCTTTCATTTCTATTTTGATATTAACTGATTTGGGAATTCTCATTCTCATAATATGATGGAGAACTTTTTCATTTGCAGGCAAGTCTATTAATCTTTTATGAATTCTCATTTCAAATCTGTCAAAAGTTGCTGTTCCGTCTCCACAAGGAGATTTTCTAGTAGTTACTTTAAGTTTTTTTGTTGGAAGAGGAACTGGACCACTTATTGTTATTCCTGATTTTTTTGCTATATCTTTAATAGAATCACAGATATTGTTGAGCATTTCTATATTGGTGCTGTTTAATTTTATTCTAACTTTTGGCATTTTAATTTTTTATTTTTCTGTCTTTAATTTGACATGTATTATAAAGGACAAGATTTGTTTAAAAACCTTTTTATAGTATATTTGTCTTTTTTTAATTATAAAAAGAGGAATTTGAAATACAAATTTGTTAAAAGTTTATTCAAACTAAAATGGAACCGATCTTTATTCAACTAGCAATTATTCTTTCAGTAGCTTTTATAGTTTGTTATCTTATAAAACTTTTAAAACAACCAATTATTATTGGATATATTATTGCAGGAATAATTATTGGACCTTTTATTCTTGCTTTAGGAGCTAGCACAGAACTTATTAATGTTTTTTCTGAATTTGGAATTGCTTTTCTTTTGTTTATTGTTGGACTTCATCTAAATCCAAGAATTATAAAGGAAATTGGAACTGCTTCTTTATTTATTGGATTAGGGCAAATGGTTTTAACTTTTGGATTAGGATTTGGAATTTCTCTTCTTTTGAATTTTTCCTTAATAACTAGTGTTTATGTGGGAATTGCACTTGCATTTAGTAGTACAATTATTATTATGAAACTTTTATCTGATAAACAACATTTAGATTCTTTATATGGAAAAATAGCTATTGGAGTTTTAATTATTCAAGATTTGGTGGCAATTGGAGTTTTAATGTTTATATCTTCTTTTTCAGGAGCAATGATTTCTAAAGATTTAGCTCTTCAAAATATTCTTATAGGAGTTGGATTAATTGTCTTTTTGTTTTTATGTGGATTTTATATTCTTCCTAGATTAACAAAAAACATTGCAAAACATCAGGAATTATTGTTTCTTTTTTCTATTTTTTGGTGTTTTTTAATTGCAACTCTTTTTGGATATATTGGTTTCTCAATCGAAATTGGCGCATTAGTTGCAGGAATTGTTTTATCTTTTTCTCCTTATAGTATTGAGATAAGTTCTAAGGTACGTCCTCTTAGAGATTTCTTTTTGATAATCTTTTTTATAATTCTTGGATTAAATGTTCCTCTTTTGAATTTAGGTTCTGTTATTTTTAATGCACTTATTCTTTCTGCAGCAGTTATAATTTTTAAACCAATCATACTTATGTTTTTTTCTTCTCTTTTTAGATATACCAAAAGAACTAATTTTTTAGTTGGAACAACTCTTGCTCAAATATCTGAATTTTCTTTAATTGTTTTGTTATTAGGAGTTAGTGTTGGACAACTTTCTACTGAAATTCTTCATACTTTAACTCTTACTTTAGTAATTACAATTTTTGTTTCTACATATATGATAACTAATTCAAAGACTCTTTACTCTAAATTATATAAATTTGCATCTCTTTTTGAAAGAAAAAAGGTTAGAAGAGAAAGGAATTTGATTAACAAATATACTACTGTTTTGTTTGGATACAATAGAATAGGATATAGTATTTTAAGGTCTTTGAAAAAAGCAAAAGAAAAATATTTGGTTGTTGATTTTAATCCAGATACAATTACTGATTTAGAAAGATTTGGAATTCCTTGTTTATATGGAGATGTTGATGATCCAGAATTATTAAGAGAATTGCCTCTAGATAAATTAAAAATGGCAATTTCAACTGTTCCAGATTTTGAAACAAATCTTTTATTAATAGAATCAATAAAAATGGAAAATCCAGATGCAATTATTGTTGTTCGAGCTCATTCAATTAGAGAAGCAATGAAACTTTATGAAGAAGGCGCTAATTATGTTTTAACTCCTCATTTTTTAGGAGGAGAATATGTTGCAAAGATGATTCGAGAATCAAAAACACGAAAATTAGAATATAGAGAAGAGAAAAAAAAGCATATTAAATTATTGCAAGAAATTGAGAAAAAAGGACACGAACATCCTGAAGTTGAAAGAAATTAAAAATCTTTATTAATTCCTTTTTCTTTAATTATTTATGAATAAAAGAGAAATTAATTTTATTGTTTCTATTATTGCTCTTGGAATTTTATTTATTTTAATAGTTGCAGTAATGTCTTATTTCTTTTTTTCTAAGACAGAAAAAGGAGTAATTTATGGAAAAAATATTCAGGAAATAGATATTGAAGAAAATATTGATATTTATTTGGATGATTTTTCTTTAGAAAAAATTAATTAAAATCATTCTGAGGAATCTTCTTGTTTAGGAAATTCTTCTTTTAGATGAAAAATTGAAAATAAAAATTCAAATACTCTTAGAACTATTTCTAGAGCAATAATAAAGATTAAATAAGAAATTATTTGTCCTCCAAATTGAGGAATCTGATTTAAATGTTCTAAAACCCGAGTAAAATCAAAAAATCTTGCACTTACTAATGAAACACCTAATAAAGTAAATGGAATTAATTTTGCTATTTCTCTAGAAAGCTCCTCATTATAATAAGCTGTTAATCTAACTGCAGCAAGAATTGTAGCAGAGATAATTAAAAGAGTATTTATTGGCAAATTTTCAGTTAGAAAGACTAAAAATAAAGTGAAAATTAAAAACCAAAAAAAGATTAAAAATGGAAGTATAACAATGTATTCTAAAAGATAAAATGCTCCTGCTAGTATCTTTGAAAAACCTGGATGTTCTGTTTTATTATACTTATTTAAATTGAGTTCTAAAAGATTTTTTGTAGATATCCATCTATAAAATTTCCAAATAAAAATAGCATAGATTAAAATTAATAGAGCTAATAGAAAAAAAGAAATAAAATTTTGTGTCCACTGAGGTAATGTTGATAGAAAAGTTGTATAAGCTTCAGTTATTCCAGTATTTAGAGCCATTTTCACCTCAATAGAATTATAGAGTAACCTATATTTTTAAAGGTTTGGAGAAGATTTAAATATATTCTTTATTTATAAAAAATATGATTAATATAAAAATTATTCGAGAAAATCCTGAATTAGTTAAGGAAAATATTCGAAAAAAATATCAGGAAGAGAATATTTCTTTGGTAGATAAAGTGAGAAGATTAGATGAAGAATGGAGAAAATTAAAATATCAGGAAGAAAAATTAAGAAGTGAAAGAAATAAAATTTCTAAAGAAATTAATTTAACTAAGAAAAAGAAAAAAGATGCATCTGTTTTAATTAAAAAAGCAAAAGAAATACCTAAGAAAATTGAAAATTCTCAAAATAAAAGAAAAAAATTAGAAGAAGAAATTGAACTAATTCTATTAAAAATTCCCAATATTATTCATGAAAGTGTTCCTTTTGGAAAAGATGACTCTCAAAATGTGGAAATTAAAAAAATTGGAAAAATCCGAAAATTTACTTTTCCAGTAAAAAATCACATAGAGATTGGAGAGAGTTTAGGACTTTTAGATTTTGATACCTCTGCAGAAACTTCTGGAAAAGGCTTTTATTATTTGGAAAATGAAATAGCTTTATTAAATCAGGCTTTAATTAGATTTGCCATTGATAAAATGGTATCTAAAGGCTTTATTTATATAGAAACTCCTTTATTATTGAGACAAGACGTTATTGACAAAGTTACTAGTTTAAATGACAAACAAAATCAAATTTATAAAATTGAAGGAGAAGATTTGTATTTAATAGGAACTTCAGAACATTCTTTAATTGGAAGATATATTGATACTCTAATTGAAGAAGAAAAACTTCCCATAAAAAACACATCTTATTCTATGTGTTTTAGAAAAGAAATTGGCGCTCATGGAATTGAAGAAAAAGGATTATTTAGAACTCATCAATTTAATAAGGTTGAGATGATTGTAATTTGTAAGCCAGAACAATCTATGAAATTTTTTGAAGAAATGAAAAATTTGAGTGTTGAAATCTATAAAGATTTAGAAATTCCAATAAGAATTTTGGAAATGTGCTCAGGAGATTTGGGAGAATTAAAACATAAACAAATTGATGTAGAGGCTTGGAGTCCAGTTAAAAAAGAATATTATGAAGTTGGTTCTTGTTCAAATTTAACAGAAGCTCAAGCAAGAAAATTAAAGATTCGTACTTTGAAAAAAAATGGAGAAAAATATGTTCCTCACACTTTAAATAATACAGTGATTGCAACTTCTCGTGCAATAGTTGCTATACTGGAAAATAATCAACAAAAAGACGGAAGCATAAAAATTCCAAAAGTTCTTTGGAAATATATGAGTGGAAAGAGAGTGATAAAAAAAATAAAGTGAAAACAAATTTAGAGAATTTTGATTTTGAAGAGATTGTTGAAAGTGCACTTGTAGCAACTGATTTAAATAAATTTGTAGAGGATATAAGAGAATATTTTAATTCTCATGAATATGTTCTTAATGAAAAAAGAAAGCTTTTTGTGAATTACTTATAAAATATTACAATGAAAAGAAAAAAACTTGATAAATGGTTATTATTAACTTCGAAAAAATTCTTAATAATTATTGGAGCCTGGATTTTAGCAATGGTTCTTCACAATTTAATATATGCTTTATTTTTTAATTATTTTTCATCAACTGGAGGAGATGAAGCCTTTTTCTTTATTATTGCTGTTATAATTATTCCACTTTATTTTATATTTTGTTTTATTTATACCTTTATTAAAAGAATAAAAGATAAAAGTCTTTTTAAAACAGAATTTATTATTAATTTTCTTATAGCTGTTATTCTTGGAGCTCTTACAATTTTCCTTTTAATAAAAATTAATTTTATTAATCCTGAAATGGTTTTTATGTTAAGTGGAATATTTATTGTTCTTTCATTTGCCTTTTATAGTTTGATTAAATTATTAAAATCAAAGTAAAAATATATAAATCCTAGTTTTTATTCCTTGCAATGAAAAAGAGATTGAGTAACTTAAGGAATTTATCAACAACATATGAATTATTTATTGGAATTGGTTTATTAATGGTAATTTCAACACTTCTGAAACTTTTAGGATTTATTAAGATATCTTCTGATTGGTTTTGGTTTATTGTTGGATTAGGATTAATTGTTGAAGGAACTATTTTGCTTGCAAAACAAAAAAAGTTTGATAAGAAGTATAAGATTGTTTTAAGAGAGCAAGAGTAAGATTTAAAAATTAAATGCTTGGCAGGGGGACACCCCCTTTGCAAAACTCCTCCTTTGAGGAAACTTGTATATTAAAGAAAAACCAAGCAGAACGGATGCGACCCGGGTTCAATTCCCGGCGTGGGCGTTTTGAATTTGTATAATGCTCAATAGACGTCATTTATTACCCCTTATGACGTTAAAATGAGTAATGGATATACACAAATACAAAAGAAGGTTGGAAACAACAGCAGAAAAGATTCAAAACTCCGACGAATTCTCAAAGAAGAATAAAGAAATTACAAAAGGCTTTGTCAATGATTTAATCGCGACAAATATCGGGGCTGCAAAAGCCAGCAGATATCTGACAGATGTGATAAAATTTAACAGGATGCTCGGAAAGGACTTTGACACAGCGAACAGAGATGACATCAAAAGAATTTTTGCAGAACTTAATTTGACAGATCTTTCCGAGGAAACAAAAAGAAGCTTTAAGATTATGGTAAGGAAATTTTATATATTAGAAGAGAGAATAAAACAGATTATTTAACTTCTTTAAAAGATATAGAGAATTATGTGAAAAAGAGATTTTAATATACCTCTTAAAATAATTTTATCTTTTAGATTCTAAAACCAAAAGGATTAGTTGTTTTTCTTTTTGAGGGGAAATTATATAAATAATGCCAGTATAAATCTCTCATGGTAAAAATAAATTTTGTTTGGTCATTTATTTATGAGCAAACAATACACAACCCAACTGTAAAAGAAAATTTTGACTATGAAAAATATCAAAAATATATTAATGATTACCTCAAAGAAGTTAAAAATATTTGGAAAATAAAAGAAGAACAAGTTTTAAATTCTTGCGAAGAAATTACTGGTTTAAAATGGAAGAAAAAAGAAATTCCAGTATATGTCATTAAAATAAGTTTAATAATGCCTATCTCAGATCCATTAACAATTCCGATTCAGTTTGAAGCAGAAAATGAAATTTTTTCTTTAACTCCTGAAAGATTTGTGGATATGATGGTACATGAAATTATTCACAATCTTTTCATACAAAACGAAAAAGAAATAGGAAACTATTTTGAGTTTATTTTGGATAAATATAAAAATGAAGATTTTGATACTGCAATACATTTACTCATTCATTCTATTCATAAAAAGATATTTGAAAAGCATTTTGATAAAAATAGATTAAATGAAGAAATAGAAATGAGTTCTTTTTATCCGAGTTATAAAAAATCCTGGGATATTGTAAATAAAAATGGAGCAGACTCAATTATTAAAGAATTCAAAGATTATTGTTTTAAGTTGCCTAAAGAAAAGACATAAAGAGGTATTTCATCTTCTTGATTAATATCAAGTAATTTAGATAGTTTATCATTATCAAAACCTCCTAAAGCACAACAGCCTAAATTTTCTTTTTGTGCTAAAAGAGAGATATTTTGTCCTATGTGTCCTGATTCAATTAATGCAAACCTATAAGCATTAATTCCATATTTTACTTCTGTCCTGCTGATAACCCCATTTATAACAATAAAATTGGGATTGCCTTTATATGCTTCACCAAAGATTTGAGAAGATTCTAAAGATAAATCTTTCTCTAATAAAGATTCAAGCTCATTAGATTTACAATTATAATGATACAATCCTTTATTCAATTCTTCAACATTATTGTTTAGTAAATATGCTTCTATAGGATACCTTGCACCTGCTGAAGGATAAAATCTTCTTGTATGCTCTGATGAAACTTCTGGATTTTTTATCCCGAAAGAATAGAAAAGGATTTTATTTAGTTTTTCAAAAGGAATAGGCGAATCATTAAACTCCCTTGTGGATTCTCTATCTTTCAATAAACGACAAAACTCTCCTTCATCTTCAAACCTATCCATACTTATCTTTTTCATTCTTGGATAAGTTTTAAAGAAAATCTTAACCCAATTGATGGGCGGTTTATATTCATCTACCCATTCAATTACTTCTCCCACTTTAAATTTTGTCTTCTCGTAAAATTCTCTAATTTCGTCTATCATCTTACATGAAAGGATGAGGCGTTTTATTAACCTCACGACCATTTAATTCTTTTTCTAATCTTTCACTCCAATAACAAGGAAATGCCTCATCTAAAAAAAGTGGATGTAGTTGTGGTTGGATTGCTCTTACTACATAAAAACCTGCTTTTCTAAATGATTCAGCAGTTAAATCTACTGAATAACTATCAATCCCTTTGCTTTTTAAATGTGTGACTAAATTCTTCTTTTCATTTACTGAAGATTGAATTTCTTCAAGGTTTTTTATATTTGAAGAATTTAATAAATAATCTAAATCATTTATTCTATCTAAATCATACCAATAAAATCCTCTATCCTCAATTTCTTTAATATCCTCGGGGTTTGAAATCCTTGGTCTGTTTCTTTGAATCCATAAATTTCTTATCCATTGTCTTACTTGTTGTGACTCCCTTACTGAACCAAGTATTGCTCTTTTTGGATCTAAATCTGCTTTTAATCCAACAGAAACAGTAGGGCCTAAGCCAGTTTTATCTAAATTCAAACACATAAAACTTGGGATGCCCAATTCGGTAGTTGTTTCAAATACATGTAAATCCAATAAATATCTTTTGAAATAATCTAATTCATCAGAGAATTCATCTCTCAAATTTACCTTTGGAAGAGGTTTTTTTGAAAGAAATGAAATCATATAAGAATCTCTCTCAATATTCTCTAAAATTCCTGAATAAAGAGCTTCATTAAAAGATTCGTGAGTCGCGGCACCAGTACTTACTCTTGGACGAATCATTGGCTCATCATCAAAATTATAATCAACATAAACTAACTGTGCAGGTATTAATATCTTCGAGCCGTCAGTTTCATTTTTACCTTCGACCCATTTTATTTTAGAAGATTTAATCTTTTCCAAATATTCTTGTTTTCTAAAATTTAAATCGGAATCTCGGAAATTAAAAAAATCGATCGGATTAACTGCCCTCCTTTTCAGTTCATTAAAAGATTCACAATAAAAATCTTGTTGAGGATTATCTAAACAATATCGCTCAAGATATTCTCCTAGAGCTTTAATTTTTGCGAATTGTTTATCTTCATCAAGAGAGGAACTTTCATAGTTTCCTTTATTAGAAACACAAGAGTACATCCAAAATTTTGGTTCATCTGTAAAATTAAAAGATCTTCTAAGAATACCTAACTTGCCATACTCTTCAAGTAGTTTAAACTTGCTTAAAGTTTGTTCTAAATTCATACTTATTCAAGTACGCTTTCAACCATCTCTGCAAGTTTTGATTCTCTACCTTCTAAAGAAGCAGAAGCTCCCTTACTTGCTTTACTTCCTTTACAACCATAGCAACCACCACCACAACTCTTGCATGGTGCAGCACAAGTACCCTTACCATAAGTTATGTTATCTTCACCTGCAAGGTAGGCTGCAGATTCGATAAAGTCGCTTTGGTCTGTATTTCTATATTCCATGGTATTTCTGCATATTTAGTTTATTTAAACTTTATTATGATTCAGAATAAGGCTTCTGAGGTACCATCACCTCAAGATAAAATAAACTAAGGTTTTATATAAAACTTTCTATCAAAATTTTCTTAATCGGGTGGCGGAAAAAAAGATTATTTCTAAATAGATTTGAAACGA
Source organism: Candidatus Pacearchaeota archaeon (assembly GCA_017609755.1). Taxonomy (GTDB): domain Archaea; phylum Nanobdellota; class Nanobdellia; order Pacearchaeales; family GW2011-AR1; genus JAFCEV01. The sequence goes on along the minus strand of JAFCDI010000004.1, from coordinate 19,739 downwards.
AGTTTCACAAATTGTCCGAAGGACAGGCGCGCACCCCCTAATTAGGGTGGGCGGTAGGGGGTTTTAAAATCCCTCTTTACTAGCCTTTACTTTTTAGTTTTTCTTTTTGACTTCAACACTTTAATATAAAAACCAATTCCAATTAAAATAACCAATTCCAATTAAAATAACTAAAATAATAATTCCTGGAAGAATAAAAGAACTTGCAGGTTTTTGATTCATAAGATGTTCTTTGCAAACAGGTCCTTCTGAAGTTAATTGACAACTTTGAGAACACTCTTCTAAACAAATTTTTGATTTCCTTCTTCATCACATTTTAATATATCTTGATATGAACTATCACAATAAAGAGACTCTGGAGCACAAGAAGCAAGAATTGTTGGGGTAATCATCAATGCAAAAATTAAAACTAAAGCAAATTTTTGTTCCATTTTCTTAATATAATCAACTGGTAACTATCTGGTAAATACACTATTTAAGTATTTTGGTAACTTTTATGTATGAAAAAGGTAACTAATTGGGAAGATGTGAGTTTTGTTAATTCCAGTTCATATAGAAAGAGTGTTTTGGAAAAATTGGATAAACCGAAAACACCTTCAGCACTCAGCAAGGAGATTAACCTAAATAAAACACATATAAGCAGAGCATTATCTGAATTAATGGAAAGAAAATTGATAATTTGTTTAACTCCAGAATCCAGAAAATCTAAGATTTATAGGATTACGGATTATGGAAAAAAGATTCTTGAAAAACAAAAAGATCTTTCAATATAAAATAACTTTTTATACTTGATTTTCTTGATTTTTCTATGGCAAATATGTCTGAAAAGGATACCAGAAAGAAAATAATTGATACTCTTTTAGAAAGAGCTGGATGGAAAGTTAAAGGACATTATGTAAAAGAAGAAATAAATCCTGTTAAATCTAATTTTCAAACTAAAGAATATGTGGGTCTTGAAGCAGGAATAGAGCGAAATGTGGACAGATTCATAGATTATTTATTATTAGATGAAGATAGAAGTCCTCTCGCTATTGTTGAGGCTAAAAAAACTTCTGTAAGTGTTGAAAAAGGCGAAATTCAAGCAAGGACATATCGGGAAGATATTGAAAAACAAACTAAAATCAAAATTCCAATTTTTCTTACAAACGGAACAAGCTGGTATTATGTTGATGATTTAGATAGGAGAAGAAAAGTTTCTTTGCCTTTTTCACAAAAAGATTTGCATAGAATTGTTAGTTTAATGAAAAATAGAAAAGATCCTGTAAATGTAAAGGTTAGTTCTACAATATTGAATAGAAAAATGTGTGTTGAAGCAGTTAAGACAATATTAGAACATTTTTCAAAAGGACATCGGGAAGCACTTATTAACATGGCTACAGGAACAGGTAAAACAAGAACAGCAATGGCTTTGATAGATTGTTTAATAAAAGCAGACTATATCCAAAAAGTTTTATTTGTAGTTGATAGAATTTCTCTTGGAAATCAAGCAAAAGAAAAAGGATTTAAGAAATTCTTTCCAGAAACGCCTGTTTGCGAATTAAATGAAGAAGGTTATTCAAGTAGTGCGAGATTTTATGTTTCCACAATCCAGACTTTAATGTCTCCTCAAAAACCAAGAGGTAAATTTTATGAGAAATTTGGTCCTGGAGCATTTGATTTAATTGTTTTTGATGAGGCACATCGCTCTTATTATGATAAAAATAATGATATCTTCAAATATTTTGATGCTTTAAAAGTTGGATTAACTGCTACACCTTCTTCAGAAGAAACAAGAAATACTTTTAATCTTTTTAATTGTAGTAATGGAAAACCAACATTTAGGTATGATTATGATTCTGCAGTTAGAGACAAAATTTTAGCTCCTTATGTTGCGGAAATTATAGAGACGAGCGTTCTTTCATTAGGGATTGAAGGAAGAAAACTAAATAAACAATTACAACAGGCATTAAAACAACAAGAACAAGATCCAGAGCTATTTCAAACACCTGGTTCTAAGTTTGAAAGATTCTTTACTGATGAAAAAACAAATGAATTGATTATAAGAGAATTCATAGATAGGTGCTATAAATCAGATGATAACAGACCCTGCAAAAGTATTTTCTTTTGTGCGAGTGTAAAACATGCAGAATCTTTGGAAAAATTATTTCAGAAATTATATCCTTATTTAGCAAAAGATGTAAAAGTTATTACTTCTGATAAATCTCGTTACATGGATGAAGTTAAAAGATTTGAAAAAAGAGATAGTCCAAGAATTGCTTTGTCTGTAGGTGTTTTAGATACTGGAGTAGATATTCCTGAAGTAATGAATTTAGTTTTTGTAAAACCTGTAATGTCTTCTATAAGGTTTTGGCAAATGTTAGGAAGAGGAACAAGAAATTTATCTGCTTGTGAAAATAAAGGATTATTGCCAACGAATAAAGATGGACAACATATTAAAGAAGATTTTTTGATATTAGATTTTAAATTTGGAGATTGGTCTAATGTGATGCAACATAAATTAAATGCAATTAAACCAAGGTCTGCTGGAACAGATGCTAAGACAAGAATTTTTTTAGAACAAGTTGATACTTTAGAAAAAAATCTTAGTGAAAAAGAAAGGAAAGTTGTTGAAAAACAAATTAGAGATACAATTAAATCAATTGATATTGATTCTCCATTAGTTTTAGAGAAAAAGGATATTATCAAAAAAGTTGTTTCTTCAAAATTTGATTTGAAAAAGCATGTTGAAGAATTAAGAAATGAAATAGCACCACTATTAATTTATTCTCCTTCAGAAAATGCAAAGGTGTATAGTTTTATTTCTCAGTGTGTTAAGCTTTTTGATTACATAAAAACAGGGAATAAAGATAAGGTTGCTAAAGTTGAAGAATTTGTTGTTAAAAGAGCCGAAGCAATTTGGGATAAAAACTTAGATGCAATAAAACAGAAAAGAGACGAATTAATTATGATTCAGAAAGAGCCTTTTTGGGAAGATATTACTTTTGAGGATGTTGATTTTTTAGTGAGGGAAATTGCTCCGTTAATGATTTTTTATGAAGAGCAAAGAAAAAGTATGGTACGGGTCAATGCTCCAGATGTAGTTATGAAAGTTGAAAAAGAAGTTATGGAAATTAAAGAAGATGAAGATTTTAGGAATTTTTTAGACAATAATCCTCTTATGCAAAAAATCAAGGATGGTGAAGGAGTTACATCAAAAGAATTATTAGAAATTGAGAATAAATTAAGAAAGTTAAATTCTACTTTGACAATTGACAATATCCAGCAAAGTAAGGATTTTGTTTTATTCTTAAGAGAGTTGCTTGAAGTTAAAGGATTGCCTGATCCTCAAGAAATGATTAAATGGGAATTTGATAAGTTTGTTATGGACAAAAATGAACATTATAATTCTCAACAATTGAAATTTTTGAGATTATTGGAGCAAGTTTTTGTGAGGGCGAAACATGTTGAATTAAAGAATTTTGCAGAGCATCCGTTAGCAGAAGGCAGACCTTTAGATGCTTTCACTAAAGAGCAATTAGAAAAAATAGTTCAAAAGTGTAATGAGTTGAAATGGAAATGAAAGACAAAGTAAATTGGCAAGGACAAATCTATGAAATGGAATGGTTTGATAATTTTGATAACTCATTACTTGAAAATCTCCAACAGGTTTATGGATTTCTTTTTACAAAAGAAGACAAAATTTGCATTGTAAGACCTACAGAAAAAAGAGGTTGGAGGCTTCCAGGCGGAGGACCAGAAAAACAGGATAAAAATTGGAAAGAAACCATTATTCGTGAAGCACAAGAAGAGGCAGATGTTACAATAGATAAAAAATCATTAAAGATTATAGGAATCATTAAAAATTCTCCCAAAAGTAAAAATTGTGAAAGAAATACTGGTTATGCTTTAAGAATTGTGGGAAAAATTCTTTCAATAGATAAACAAAGTGAAGATATTGCAGAAGGTTTAATCAATGAAAGAAAATTTATTGGTCCTGAAGAATTTTTGGATTATTGTGCTTGGGGAAAATTTGGAGAATACCAAGTTAAAAAAGCATTAGAAACTTGGAAAAAATGAAAATAACAATAACAGGTCCAAGATCTGTAGGGAAAACGACTATCTCAAAAATAGTTGCGAAGAAATTGAGGTTAAATTATTTTTCCTCCGATGAGATTGGAGAGAAACATTTGAAGAAAGAGGGAGGATTGGATAAAGCCATAAAATCAGGTACAGTAGGAAAGTTCATTAAAGATAGTGCATATGGATTAATTAGAGAGATATATAAAAAAGATAATTTTGTTTTTGATTTATCTGGGGGAGCTTTTAGTTCTAGAAAATACGAAGAAGCAAGTAAAAAAGTTAGACAAAGCGCAAAGAAAAATTCTGTAATTTTTGGGTTACTTCCTTCAAAAAACTCTAAAGAATCTGAACTTTTTCTTTTTGAAAGAGAAAAGGAGAGAACTCATTTCAAAGACTCTGATAAAGATGAACTTTTATCTAAAACAAAAAAAAGCTACAAGAAGTTTCCACCTTTATTCAAAGATTTCTGCAACGAGATAATTTACACAAAAGGAAAAACACCCGAAAAAATTGTCAATGAGATTATTTCTAAATTAAATCTTAAAAAAAGAAAAGTATTAGCTTTTGTTGTAAATGAGGGAAAATTTTTAGCTCTAGAAATGACTAAACATCCAGATCATGCTCCAGAAGGGGGTTGGTTTGTTGTAACTGGAGGTGTAGAAGAGAATGAATCTTATGAAGATGCTGTTGTTCGGGAAATTTTGGAAGAAATAGGTCTAGACACTGAAGAAATAATTTCATTAAACGGGGGTTCTATTTATGAATGGGGGAATGAATTATGTGAAGAACAAAATTTTATAGCTTTTGTTAAACCAGGAAGAGTAATTCTAAATGAAGAACATTCAAAATATGATTGGTTGGATCTTGATGAATTTATTGAAAGAATAAATTGGGATGATGATAAAATATTATTAAAAAAGGTTTTAGAAAAAGCACTTAACAAAAAAAAATACTTTGATAAGATAACATTTAAAGATTATAGGAGAGCAAATGAATAATTTAGCTATTGCTGTGATGAACTTAGCTAATGAACCAAATTTAAAGAGATTGTAAGTGTATTAACTTTCAAATGGTAAATCTTATAAATATGTGAATATTCTTTTGTATATGAAAAAGCATCCCAAATTAAGTGTTGTAATTCCTGTATATGGGCAGTTTGATTTAGATAGAGCTAAAGTGTGTGTAGCTTCTGCGTTATCTCAAAAAGATGTTAATCACGAAGTTATAGTCTCTGAACAAGGTGAGTATTCTAGATTCCCAGAGATTCCTGGAATTAAACACCTTTTTAATTATCATAGACCTAGAAAAGATTTAAGCGATTTTAACCCTGGCAAAGTAAGAAATCTTGCTATAAATCAAGCGAGAGGGGAATTTATCTATACAAATGACGCTGACGTTGTTTTTTTGGATTCGCATTATTTAGCAAAATCTATTGAGGAAATATCTAAATTTTCAAACGGGGTCTTCTATAGACCTTTTATGAGGAGATTGCCCCTTGATGAATTTGAAGAGTTTAAAAAAAGAATAGAGTTTAACGGAATTGAAAAGGCAATCGCATCTCTTGATTTGTCACAGAATTATCTTGCCACATTAAATGGCGAGAAAAGAAAAATAAGAGTTTTTGAAAAAGAAAGTATTTACCCTAAAACATTTACTTCTTTTGAGAATGATTTTCAAACATATATAAACGACGATTCTCTGAAAGGTTATGAACCAATGTTTTGGAATGAAAACAGACATTGTGGAGGCAATTTAATACGCAGAGAGCAATTTAGGGAAGTGGGGGGTTATTCTGAAGAATTTATTAATTGGGGATGTGAAGATTCTGATTTACAATGGAAATTAAGCGAGATGTTTGACTTAAGGTTCTTTCCAGAATTCTCTGAAGTTTTACATCTTGACCACTTTAAAAGTTATTTCTCTTCTGAAATGTGGAAGAGAAATGAAGAGATAAGTGCTAGGAGAATAAAGCAAGGTATAAGAAAAGTTATTGAACTTGATAGGAGGAATATAACCTAATGGATCAGGTAAGCATAGTTATTCCTTTTTATGGAAACTCTCAGTCTAAACAATTATATTTAGTAACTGAATCCATGCTTTCACAAAAAGGAATTAAAACAGATTTAATACTTTCAGGAATAAATATTGCAACAAAAGTGGAGAGACTTGAAGATCTTTCTAAACATCCTATTGAAGTCGTTCCAGAAATTATTAGGACTGGTGCCGTGATAAACAACGGTCTAAGAAAATCTTCAGGAGAGTACATTTATGTAACAGATGCAGATATCTTATTGCCTAATTCTAATTACTTAGAAAATCTTTTAAAATATTCTAAAAAAGTTGGGACTTCCTTTAAGAGACCTCCTATGAGAAGACTCCTTGTTGATGATTTTAATTGGATTTATGAACTATTCAAATCAAAAGGATTAAATTTTGCATTAGATAAACTAGATTATTCCCAAGATTATGTTGTAAAACCGAAGGGAGTTGACAGATCCATGAGATCTTTTCATAAATTTGAGAATGGGCGAAATAAAATTTTTATTGCATCTGAAAAAGATTTTCAGGAATATGTTTCTAATGAAAGTAATAAAGGTAGTGAGCCCCGTTATTTTAATCAAGATCGGCATTGTGGAGGAGTATTTGCACCAAGAAGTTCTTTTATGCAGGTAGGAGGTTATCATGAAGGTTTTATTAGTTGGGGGGTATGGGATGCAGATATTCAATGGAAATTAGAAAAGAGATATGGAATGGAAACAATTCCAAATACAAATAAATTTGAGGTAGTTCATTTAGATCATGAAAGAGGATATTTTTCAAGAAAAAAATGGGCTCATGATAAAAATTTGCAAGATAAGCGAAGAAAAAATGGTTATAAAAATTGTATTAGGGAAGATCTTAAAACTTTTTTAGGAGGTTGTTATGAGTGACAAATTACAAAGAGTAAATTTAGAATTAACGAGTAAGTGTAATTATTCTTGTTCGGGATGTCCAACTCATAATTTGGTTAGGGGAAAGGGCTCTATTAATACTAATTTGTTTAAATCCATTTTTGATGAAATTGGTAATGATGTTGAACGGATTTTCTTATGGAACTATGGCGAACCTTTGTTGCACCCCCATGTTTCTGAATTAGTAAATTATGCAGGAAATTTTTCAACTAAGAAAATTATGAGCACAACAGGGTGGAAGCTAGAAGATTTAAAAGAAATAGATTTTTTAACAAAACTAGATGAGTTAATTATTTCAATAAATGGTTTAACCCCAGAAGTTTATTCTCAACATCAAGTAAATGGGAATTTGGAAAAAGTAATAAGAGGACTTGAACTAATTGCTCCAGTAATGGCTGATTCAAATGCAAGATATATAATGCAAACAGTTGCTCATAAAGGTAATTTAGATGAACTTCCTAGATCTGAAGATTTTGCTAGAAGATATGGCTTTGATATGCTTGTTGTTAAGTCATTTAATGTGATGGATAGAACTCAAGAAACTTTTGATAAATTTGTTCCATTGGGAACTGAATTTTCTAGATACAATAAAAATCTTCAAGATCCTGCCAAAATACCTGCAAGCAGAATTTATCCATGTGAGGAAGCCATGGTAATAAATTGGGATGGAACGGTCAATCCTTGTTGTTGGGATTATCTTGGGAAATATAATCTTGGGAATGTTGAAGATAAAGGTGTTTATGCTGTTTGGAATAGCTCTAGTTTTAAAAATCACAGAAAGAAAATTAAAAGAGAAAAATTTTTAGATATTTGCGTTGATTGTGCAAATAGTAAAGTTATATCTGCCATATCTTTTACAGAGAAAGGAGGAGAAGATGTCAAGAAGAGTATTTGATTATAATAGTTTTTCAAGAATAGGTATTAGTGGACCAAACAATTTGCTTGAGAGAATTGCAGATAATTTTGAGAGAGAAATAGAGGGCATGATGCCTTCAGATTGTAATATTGAAATTAGACAATCAGAAGAGCTCCAAGAAATTATTAAAGACAAAAGGTATGACTATCTAACAATAAACAAAGAAGGAACCAAATCTAACCCTTCAATAAATTATATAAGATATAATACACTAGTTAGAACAATTCATCAAAAATCCCTGGGGGAATATGTGGTTGATGTAAATGTAGAACTTGATGAAGCCTCGGGATTGATTTGTGCCAGAAATTATTTAGCTCATCACTCTCAACTTGCCAAATTACCTCTTCTTCATGCATCATTGGTTAACCTTAATAACAAAGGGATTTTATTAGCTAGTAATTCAAGACAGGGAAAAACAACCTTAATGGTTTATTTATTAGAAGAACAAGGTGCAGAATTTATTGGGGATGAAAATATCATTTTAGATACAACCCATAATCAACCAAATGGATTATATGTTCCTAGAACTCCTAGAGTGAGATTTTCAACAATTGCACAATCAGGACTTTCAAAAGTTTTGAAGAATGTTGAATTAGCTAACGCAACACAATATATTGATCCTGATGCTATTGAAAGAATTATTTCATCAAAAAGTTTTCATGTTGACGCAGGAATGGCTTTTTCAAGAAAATCTTTTTGTGATTTTCTTCAAGTAGATTCTAGAGGGTCTTCTGAAATAGATTTGGTTTTGTTTCCAACTTATTCCTCTGGAAATTCATTGAATGCAAAGAAAATTCCATTTGACGAGGGTGTTTTGAGATTATCTAATACTGGCTTAACTAGAAAGACTGATATATCTCCCAAAGAATTAACTGGAACTCAGATTGATTTGTCTACAGAGAATTTTAGAAATGTTGAATTTTATGAAGTTTCATTTTCAGAAATCAATGACTTGAGGAAAGGGGGTTTCAAACTATGAGTGATATTCCTCTTGGATATTATAGTATGAAAGTCTTAAAGGAACCTTTAGGAAATGATAAAGGGGCATTAATACTTTCTCAAGTTGATAGTGTAGTGGAACAATTGCCCTTCGTTAAAGATAGTTTTTACTTAATTGAAAGAAGAGGCTGGAGGGGATTAAACGAATCTAAATATGCCGATATAAAATTAGTTGAAGATCTATCATTATGGGATGAAACAATAAAAAAATTTCCAAAAAGTATATGTTTAGATATTGGTCCAGCAGACTTTGTTGATATTAGTTCATTTAGACCAATAAATATTCCAAAAAATTATGATGGAATCCAAATCTCTCACTGGACTGATTTTAAAAGACCCGAGATGCTAATTCGAGCAGGGGCATTAATTCCACATAGAAATTTTTTAAAATTAGGACATTTTGAAAAAGGGGGAACTCAAGAAGAATATCAGTATAGGGATTTAAATATGAGATTGGCGAGAGAACTTAATGCAAATATTCAATTTCCTTTTTCAGATGCTGAAACAAATAAAGATTTTCCAAGAAATAAAGAAGATATGAACATCTATATAAATCGTGCTAGATTGGGAATTTTAACAACAAAAGTTGAAGGTATTAACAGATTTAAAATGGAGTGTTTATCTGCAGGAATTCCTTTTCTTGTTCCAAACGATACAAGTTATCCAACAAAAAAGCATATCAATCAAGAAACAGGAGCAGAATTTGAACCAACTCCTGAAGGATTAGCTAAAACAATTGAAGAAGTATTAAATAATCTTGAAAGATATAATCCAAGAGGGTATATTGAGAGAACAACTGGAAAACCAATAGCCTTAGCAAAACTAAGAGGGGCTTTAGAAAAAGTTTGTGAAAGAGATTGTGTGCAAAATAGATTTTTGGATATTGATTGGGATGGACGAAATCAAAGTTTAATTTGGGGAGAAAATGTTTTCAAGGAGTTAAAAAAATATGGATAATAAAATTAATGTTTCGGTCACATACACAATATATGGAAATTTTGATTTTAAAAGATTGAAGACTATTTTGTTTTATTTAGCCAAGCAAAAAGAAGTATCTTTTGAAGCAATTGTTGTAAATGCTACTGAAAAGAAATATAATCTGCCTTCATTTTGTAAGCAAATATTCATAGACAAATCTATTGCCAAAAAAAATTTGGGTTTGATTAGAAATATTGCTCTAAAAAATTGTTCTGGAAAATATGTATATACTTGTGATGCGGATATAGTATTCATAGATAAATTATTTTTAAAAAAATTAATTAAATTGCAAAATGAGACAAATACTGCATTAAAAAAAGTGGGCATTTTTAGACTTCCAAAAGAAGAATTTAATAGTTTTTACAATATGATTGAGGAGGGTATTGAACCTAAATTGAATGAATCTAATTTGTCTGTAAGTTTATTTGATAATTTTCCCTTTAAAATAAAACTTATTGAAAAATATGCTTTTTCTCAAAGAATAGATGAAGATGATAAAATGCCCCTTGTCCATGCAGGTTGTATCTTTGGGAAAAAGGAAATGTTTGAGAATGTTGGTGGATATTCAGAAAAATATGTTGGATATGGGTGGGAAGATTCTGATTTACAATGGAAAATTGAAGAAATAAATGGAATTAGAAAAATTAAAGATCTTAAAGTACTTCATTTAGATCATGAAAGAGGATATTTTAATAAAACTCAATTTGAGAAAAATAAAAAACTTTTCTTTAAGAGAGTGAAAGAAGGAGTAAATAAAGCCATAAATTATGATTTGGATAATTTTGTGAAACTAAATGAAGGAGGCAAACAAATTTATAAGTAATTTTGGTGTTTAGATAGTATGGTATTAAAAATATATTTAATAAGGCATGGAGAAACTGATTTTAACAAACAAGGAAAAGAATGGGGGCAAGACAATAATATTCCTTTGAATGATTGGGGATTATTACACTCAAGAAAATTATCTGAGGAATTAAAGCATATAAAATTTGACAAGTTATATTCAAGTGATTTGAAACGGGCTAAACAAACCTCTGAAGAGATTAGTGGTTTAAATAAAGTTGAAGTGGTATATGATAAAAGGCTTAGAGAATATGATCCTGGAGATGTTGATCCTCAATCTGAAGAATGGGTAGAAAAATATAAAGAAATATTAAATTCGGGAGTGTCAAAATATGATATTCGTCCGTTTGGTGGAGAGAACATTTGGGATTTAATAAAAAGAACTCAATCATTTTTAAATGATTTAGAAAAGGAAAAAGGAACTATTGTTGTTGTTTCCCACTCTGGTGTTAATGCTGTTTTGATGAATTTGTCTCAAGGCAAGTCTAAGGACGAATTTTTATCTTTTAAACAAGATAATACTTGTATAAATATTCTTGAATTTAAAGAAGGAAGATGGATTCTAAAAGTGATTAATGAATCTTCACATATCTCTGAAATTAGACCCTCAAAGAAAAAATATGAAAACCAGGAGGAAATTAAACAAATAGCAAAAAAATATGTTCTTGAAAAAATGAAAGATAAGGTAAATAAATTATATTTTAGTGGGGATATTGTTAGTGGAAATTTTTCAATTTATGATAGACCTTATAAGAGATATAAAGGTTCTTGTGTAGAGATTTATGCGATATTAAAAGAAGACTTTTTGGTTCCACAAAAATGGAAAATTTCCACGTTAAAAGAGAATTTAAAAAAGTTTGAGGTTGGAAAAATAAAAGTTGGCGATGTTAAACACAAGGTAAATTTAACCCCTATTAATGATGTGGAAGACATAACTGAGAATTGGGAGGAGTTATTATGAAAAGGGTTTTAATAATCTCATTAAATTCTGGAGGAACAATGGGTCATGGAAAGATAGTTTCTTCATTAGCTAATTATCTTTCAAATAAAAACAAAGAAGTAACAATTCTTTCGGACATGCCTTTTACAAAAAATTTTGATTTGTTAAAAAAAGTGGTCAAGAAAAATATTGGGATGGTTCCCCACGAAAATTATACTATTGGAGGAATGTGCCATTGTAGTCAGAAAGAAGAAATTTTTGATTATGCTCTTAAAAAGAACATTGAATGCGTAATTTTTTCAACATTTTTTGATTTAAATCTTGTAAAAAAGTTTAAAGAGAAAGGTATTAAGACAATTTTGCTGAGTTACCCTATTAGAGACACTTATAGATTAGCTTTAAAACAAAATGGAGCTTATTCAACTTTTGATAAAATAGTAACTTTATATGAGCCTTGTTTTACTGATAAGAAAATGAGAAATGAAATTTTGGTTAATCCCTTAACATTAGCATTAAATCAGTTGAAAAAAAGTGAAAAATATGATATCTTAGTTACATGCGGGGGTGGGGGGAGACCTTCATCTAAGATGTTTTTAAGAAAAGTAATTAGAGCTTTTGAGAAAATAACAAAAATATCTCCAGATAGAAAATTAAAGATTAAAATTATTAAAGGAAATTCAAAAGTAACTATAAAAAATAAAGACATTGAAAAAATTATCTGGACAAAAGATTTTGCAAGTTTGCTTTCTTCGTCAAGAGTAATAATTTCTGAAGCTGGTTTTTATACCATGTTAGATTTAATTAATTACAAGAAAAACGCGATTTTAGTTCCAGGAGAAAGGATTATTGATAATCAGGAATTGAGAGCATTAAAACTTGAGGAAGCAAAAATAGGAAGTGTATTTTTTCCTTTTGAAAAACCAATTAAATTAGCAGAATTTATATTGCATGAACTAGATAGAAGCAAGAGTGATAAAGATACCTTTGATAAAATAAAAAAGAACTTTCTAAAATATCAAAATTTGGAAGAAGCAATTCTTAAAGAATTAAAATGAAATTAATGTATATTTGTGGCATGTATGTTCCGTCTCATGGAGGTGCAGAAGTAAGTATATATTCTTTATTAAAAAGATTAAAAGAAGATTGTCATTGGGATGTTTTGGTGGTAACTGATGAGAGGTATGAATCAACAAGAAATAACACTCATTTTAATAAAGTTCCAATAAAAACTATTTCCCATAGTGAGAGATTAAAGAAAATTGAATCAGAGATTAAAGAATATGGACCTGATGTGATTCTAACTCAGCTAATGTGGAGCGATGTTGCGCTAAAACTCGCAAGAAAATATTTAATTCCCTCTATAATGAGAGTTTGCAAAGTGCCTCTTGAATTAGATTTATCAAAAAAATCAGAAATAGCTCCAACTAAAATTATTTCAACCTCAAATTCTGTTAAAGATTATGTTATGAATAATTGGGGTAGAGACTCTAAAATAATTAAACCATTAGTTGAATTAAAAGATTATATCATTGATGAAAACAATTTTAACTCTTTTAATAATCAGCTTATTTTTATGTTTAATCCTCTTAAAAGAAAAGGGGGTTTAATATTTAAGGAAATCGCTAATAGATTGCCTGAAATTAGATTCGGAACTGTATTTGGTTGGTCTTCCTTAAAGGAAAATAAAGATTCAGAAAATTTTTCCTCTGAATATATAAAAAGAATTACTGAATCAGAAGGCTCAAGGTTTGATGGTTTGCTCCCAAATTATATTAATTTTGATGAATGTAAAAATGTTAAGGTTTTTGAACCTGAAGATGATTCAAGAGAATTATACAAAAAGGTCAAGATTCTTCTTATTCCTTCTCAATGGAAAGAAGCCTTTGGAAGGGTTGCTATTGAAGCGATGATTAATGGTATTCCTGTAATTGCTAGTAATGTCGCAGGGCTCAAAGATGCTGTTGGTTCTGGAGGAATACTTTTAGAAAAAGAGGATATCAATTTTTGGATAAGTGAAATTAAAAAATTAAGTGAGGATGAAAGTTATTATAAAATGTGGGCAGAGAAAGGAAAAGAATTTGTTAAAAAGTCTTATAGTGAAGAGGATATCATAAATCAGGTAAAACAATTAATTGAAGAGACAACAAAACAACACAATTTATGAACAAAAAGGTGTAAACAGGTAATCACCACAATCTTTAAATAGTTGAGGAATTTCTTTTTTCTATGGTTTTGAAAAATAACCCTTTAAGTGGTGAAGAGAGGAAAGTTGTTTCTACGAGGCTGTATGCAAGTGAATTAATCTTTTTTAAGAAGATTTGTGAGCAGGAAGGTAAAACTGTAAATGCAAAACTGAGAGAGATGATAAGGAAGGAAACTGGGCTGGAGGATGAAGATGGAAGTTAAAAAAGCCTTCCAAATTTTAGTTTATGGAATAATTTTAATTGCATTAATAGGAACTTTGATCGGATTGTCCGTAAAGGCAATAGACAATTTAATTAATCTGTTTATTTCATTAGGAATAGGTTTGGTTTTTTCAGCAATCTGTGGAGGTTTAATAGAATTATTTTCAGATGATAAATTAAAAAATATCTTTTGGACTATGGATTTTGAAATCTTTAACTTTGAATTTCATGTTCCTATTTCATTATTTACAATTTCAACAATCTTACTAAAAATTTTAATATTCAAATGAGTGAAAAAAATAAAATCCCGACAATAGAAGATTTGAAAAAAGAAGCTTTGGAATTTGCAGATAGTATTCCAAACTTAAAGGAAAAACAAAAGTTTGTAACAGAAATAAGGGGTTTAACAATTGAGTTTTCATTAATAATTGAGCAATGTTTTAATCAGTTTATTACCACAACAGGAAAAGACTTAGTCATTGACGATGAAAAAAGAACTTTGAATTTTGTCGTCGGAATTAGAAATAAAAAAGATATTCCTAAAATTAAGACAAAAAAAGAAGAGATGAAAAAATTAATTCAAAAGGAATTCCCTTCATTAAATGAGAAGGAAATATTAAAATTTTCTAATTCTTTAGAAAGATTCTGGTCTATAAGGGATATATTTGCCCATGTTCCAATAAAATGGCAATCAGAAAATTTAGAATTTATTCCAGAGAGACCTTACAAACATTTTTTTGATTTGGATAATAGTTGGAAGAATGTAATGGGAGCAAGTATGGAGTTTATGAATTTATTTCAATATATTCTGGAGATAATGCTTACGTATCATCGGCAGATATTATTAAAAAAAGAGATATTTTCTCTTGTTCTTCTTGGGAAAAGTCAAGCAGAAATTAAAGAAGAAGCGGAGAAATTAAAAGAGAGGAAAGAAAATGGGTGAAGTTATTTATTTTTTAGGGATGAGACTGGAATTCTGGACACTTTTTTTAGCAATCATTGCAATAGTTTTTACAGGATTAAAAGATTTTATTATTCCAGCAATATTCAGACCAAAGTTAAGAATAACTTATAGCCCAAAAGAGCCTTATAAAAGAGCTCCCATAATTTTGAGTCCAGGCTCAGTTTTATCTGCTTTTGATAGATTTAAAGTTGAAAATATAGGGAAAGTGATGGCAAAAAATTGTAGATGCCAAATTTATCAAGTTAAAAATGAGAAAGGGAAGGAAATTGATTTACAAGGATTTCCATTAAGATGGGCAAGTAGACCCGATGCCAAAACAGAT
Organism: Candidatus Pacearchaeota archaeon; assembly: GCA_017609755.1. GTDB lineage: Archaea > Nanobdellota > Nanobdellia > Pacearchaeales > GW2011-AR1 > JAFCEV01. The sequence goes on along the minus strand of JAFCDI010000004.1, from coordinate 4,362 downwards.
TTTAATAAATCTGAAAGATTAAATATTGGTCTTGGAGAAAGTGAATTTGTGGATTTAATCTATATGCGTGTTGATGATACAACTAAAATGTTTTTAAGTAGTTATCATAATACTCCAATTGGTATGGGAGATAGTATTCCTGTTGATGATTATATAATTAAAGCAATCATCAGCGGAGATAATTTCAAACCTTACTTTGCTATTTTTAAAATAGAAAAGAAACCTGAATTAAATGGTTTCAAGATGAAATTGTTAGAGATTAAAAGAAAATGAAAACTAAAAGAAAAACATTGGATCTTGGAGAACCAAAAGACATTAATGAAGAAAAATTAAAAGAATTGCTTGATTTAATGGACAAGCATAGAATTCGTCCATTAAAAATATTTATTGTTGGAAAAAAACAGTGGTTAAGAGTATATGGGAGTAATATAAGTCACGGATTTCATAGAGAAGAATTTGGAGAGGTTATTCCAAGAAATTTAGACAGAGGAGATATTTTGGATGCTTTTACTAAAATAGAATTTATTATTAACGAGATAATTCAATCAGTTATATTAGAAAAAGATCTTTCTGAAAAAGGTTCTTGGTTAGATTCTATTAATACAAAGATAGATTTATCCCAAAAAATACATATTTTACGAGAGGAATGGAATCTTATAAGTGATGATACTTTTCAGATGTTAAATAAATTAAAAAATGTTAGAAATGTTTTAGCTCATAGTTGGGATTTTGGTAATGCTATTTATGGAAAAGACAAAACATTGGAAACTAATTTTAGACAATTTCAACAAGATTTAAAAGAAGTTTGGAAAAGACTTATTGTTGTTTATGAAAATGTACAACCCCAAGACGAGTTAATGGATAAACTTATTCAAGAATTAAATAAAGTTATTGGGAGAAAAAATGAAACAACAAATGCAACAAAATAAAATTGAATGGAAAGAAGTTGAAATCGGAGAACTTTTGGATTACGAACAACCAGGAAAATATATTATTGAAGGAGAGATACTTAAAGAAAAAATAAAAAGTTCAGTTCCAGTTTTAACAGCAAACAAATCATTTATTTTGGGGTACACTGAAGAGAAAGAAGGGATTTATAATAATCCTCCTGTGATTCTCTTTGATGATTTTACTACAGACACCAAGTTTGTTGATTTTAAATTTAAAGTAAAATCAAGTGCTATGAAATTGTTAAGACCCAAATCTAAAGATATAAATCTAAAATTTGTTTTTTTGATGATGAAAGGTATACAATTAAATTTCTCAACCCATAAGCGATATTACCTTTCTGTATATCGAAAGAGAAATATTTTAATGCCTTTTTCAAATGGAAAACCAGATATAAAAGAACAAAAAAGAATTGTTAAAATATTGGATGATACTTGGAAATTAAATGAGGGTGGAGAAAAGATTGAAAGTTTATTCGATGAATACTTAAGAACTCTTTTTTATGAAATGTTTTATAATAAAGGATTTGAAATAAAGGGATTCTTAGATGTTTTTAATATTACCACGGGAAAATTAGACTCTAATGCGATGGAAGAAAATGGGAGATATCCTTTTTTTACTTGTTCTCAAGAAACATTTAAAATTAATGCTCCCGCCTTTGATTGTGAAGCCTTGTTATTGGCAGGAAATAACGCATCAGCTAAATATTCTGTAAAGTATTACAAAGGCAAATTTAATGCCTATCAAAGAACTTATGTTTTGACTTTAAAAAAGGGAGGAGATTTCAGATATATGCATTTTGTTTTAACAAATAAATTAAAAGAATTGCAAAGAAAATCTATTGGAACAAATACAAAATATCTAACATTAGGAATATTAAAGACGTTAGATATTCCTCTTCCCCCTCTTCCACTCCAACAAAAATTTGCAAGGATAGTTGAGCAAGTTGAAAAAATGAAAGAAACCATAAATAAAACTAAACAAAATTCAGAAGAATTATTTAATTCTCTTGTGAGCAAAGCATTTAGGGGGGAATTGTAAAATGGATATGGATGATATAATAAAAATAGCAATAGGTGTAGGAATTGGGTTATTCGTGGCTTATTTTTTTTTATGGGGAGAAACATATTCTCATCTTAACAATCAATATAACCAACTTCAGTTAGATTATCAAGAATTAAATGAGGATTATGTTGAACTTCAGCAAAATTATACTTTGCTCCAATCTGAATGTTCCCAGGTGTTACAAAAATATCAAAACTGCGTTGGAAGAGAGGATTTTTTTACGTGGGTTGATAGATTTTTTGCATTAAAAAATTTAGCTAAATTAATAGGATTAATTTAAAATGAAAAAGAAAAAAGAAAAAAACTTTTTTGAGAAAATAGGATTGTTAAAAGGTAAGCCTGGAACAATAGAGTTAAGTGATAAAGATAGAAATGAATTTGTTAGGGGGATGGACGATTCAATAGTAAAAGAGTCTGAGGAAATGGAAAAATCTGTTTGGCTTATTGTTGGTATTGGGATAGGCATCTTGGGAAATTTTGTTGTCATGCTTTTTTATGATTGGTTAAAGAGTCTTGAAATATGGCAGTTTGTTTTAATGAGTGTGGGCTTTATTTTATTATTTTTTATGTTGTGTTATTTTTTTATTGATAAATTATTAGAACATAAGAGAAGCATAAAAAGTATGGTTTGGTCAAGAAAGATGTGGAGGAGAGCAAAAAGTGTTAATGTTGGTCCATCAGTGAGAGCATACGAAGAAGACGAATTAGAAGGATTAAAAAGAGATTTAAATAAGAAGAAATATAATAATATATAAAATGTTACACACAGAACTTAAATCAAAAATAAGAAAGTTATGGGATAAATTTTGGAGTGGGGGAATTAGCAATCCTCTTCAGGCAATTGAACAAATTTCTTATTTAATTTTCATGAAGAAACTTGAAGACAAAGATATTCTGGACGAGCAAAACGCAGTTCTTAAAGGAATAAAATACAACTCTATATTTTCTGGGCATGAAGATTGTAGGTGGTCTGTTTGGAGTGAATACTCTGCAGATAAAATATTGGTTCATGTCCGAGATGTAGTTTTTCCTTTTATGAGAGATTTAGGAGAAGCAAATTCTTCTTATGCTAAATATATGAAAGATGCGAGTTTCTCTCTTCCAACAGCATCTCTTTTAATTGAAGCCGTTAGTATAATTAATGATTTGCATATTAAAGAACAAAATCAAGATACTCAAGGAGATATTTACGAATATCTTTTATCAGAATTGCAAACAGCAGGAAAGAACGGGCAATTTAGAACTCCGAGACATATAATCAAGATGATGGTTGATTTAGCAAACCCTGAATTTGGAGATAGAATCTTAGATCCTGCATGTGGGACAGCAGGATTTTTGGTTAATGTCTATGAATATATTCTAAAGACAAACCAAAAGAAAGGTATAAGCACTTTAACCCCACAAAAAAAGAAAATTCTTGACGAAGAATCTCTATATGGATATGATATTGATAGAACTATGGTAAGGATTGCTGTTATGAACCTAATGATGCACGGAATAACTAACCCAAAGGTTGTGGGAGAAGACACTTTATCAAAGAGGTATAACGAGAATGGAGTTTATGATTTAATCTTAGCAAATCCTCCATTTAAGGGCTCTATAAACAAAAGTGAAAAATCAGATGAATTAACAATAAGTACGAGCAAAACAGAATTACTTTTTTTAGAATTAATGTACAATTCTCTTTCAGTGGGGGGGAGGTGTGCTGTGATTGTTCCTGAGGGTGTTTTATTTGGCAACTCTAATGCTCATAAATCAATCAAAAAAATACTTTTAGAAAAGTGCCGTCTTGATGCTGTTATTTCTATGCCTTCAGGGATATTTAAACCCTACGCAGGAGTTTCCACAGCAGTTCTTTATTTTACAAAAGGAGAGCCTACAGAAAAAGTTTGGTTTTACAAAATGGAAGCAGATGGTTTTAGTTTAGATGATAAAAGAACTCCCCAGCCAGACAAAAATGATATCCCAGAAATTTTAGAAAAATTTGAAAAGAGATTCAAAGAAAATAATGAAAGTAGATTTGAAAAGCATTTTTTTGTTCCGTTTGAAGAGATAAAAGAGAAAGAATGGGACCTTTCAATTAATAGATATAGAAAAGAAAAAGAGAAAGAAGTTAATCACAGAAAGAGCAAAGTTATTATTGAAGAAGCAAAAAAAGAAGTAAAAGAACTTTTGGAGGGATTTACAAAATTAAGTAAATTAAATAAATAGAGCGTTATACTTTATCTAAACGTTCGGCGTGGGCGTTTATTCTTTCTAATACTCTAGCAATATTTATAAGGGGAAATTCCTTTTGCTAAATATGTCAAATGAGGATATTGAACTTGCAGAAGAGCATATTAAATTAGC